>JACCUV010000049.1 GCA_013698495.1 Chloroflexia bacterium | reverse complement strand
GAGTGCGGCTACTCGCCTTCGAGTTGGGCCACGGTGATCAACACGCCGCTATCTGGCTGCCAGAAAAGGTGGGCCAGCGGTTCGCCCTCGAAGACTTCGAACACAATCGTGAACTCCTCGGAATCGCCCGAGGCCAGGCTCACGCTGTCCTCTAGCAGGGGCGGATCCGCGGTTTCACTCTGGACGAAGGCGGCGCCCCAGAGATAGCCAGCCCCGGTCTGGAGACTGAAGTCGAAGTTATCGACGTCTATCGCGCCACGGGCAATCGTGCTCTCCACGACGACGGTGAAGGCGACGTATTCGTAGCCATTTTCCGGCTCGCTGAACTCGTCGAAGTCTTCCCAACCGCGCGTGAACTCAGTCGCGGTGGCGGCGCCGGCCGAGTTCCCGTCCTCGCCGAAAAAGGTCACGGCGTCGCCAATTGCGGGATCGACCGGGTTGGTTCCCTCGGCGAGACCCGCAACCTCCCCAGCCTCGACATCGGGTGTGGCGGCGTCCTGGGCCGTCGCGACCAGTGTCGCCGTGCTTCCCATCAAAAAGAGCGCTGCGAACAACGCCAGCAAGAGTTTCCGCATATCTAAGACCCTCCGGTTAAATAAGACCCTGATTCGCGCATGTGCGCGAATCCACATAGTGTGCACCAGATCGTTCGCACACCGTTTCGACGTCGTCGCCCACGTCCATCCCGGCGCTATTGCCGGAATCAAGCGGAAACGTGTCGTCCGCGATTTCAACGACGACGCCCTCCGGGTGGTTCCCACCTGGCAGGCGGACCAGCGTGCGTCGCCGACTCAGTTGGCCCGAATCAATGAGTCCAATGCGTTCGCATGTTGCACCGATAATAGAACATTTGCTCTTATCGCGGGTGTGATGGGAGGGCAATCAATGTCAGACAAATGCGTTCGATTGCCGGAAAGCGCACCTGTGGCGGCCACTGAGGATGAGCACTCGACACCGTACAAGCAAGCCCTCATCGCTCGCGACCTGAATGCGTTCCGGACAACCAACGTCAACAGCCTGATCGAACAGGCGGCCAATGAGATCGCGAAGCGCGGCATGGTCGACGAGATCGGCGCGCTCCGCATCGTCCTCGCTCGCCTCGTCACCGAGGAAGATGACCTCCAGGTTCTGACGAAACACGTGACCCAGGTTGTGGGAGTCGCCCTGGCGGCGGCGAAGACCCGGCGCCTGATCGAAGGCGATCCTATGGATGAAGTCCCGGTGGTGGCCGCGCAGATCATGTCCGAATTCACCGCCGCCCGGCAACGCGTCCATACCGAAGGGAGACTCGATGACAATCCCGACTGAACGCTTCCGCGACTTTCTCTTGACCGTGCCCGACCCTGTTCGACGCGAACCGCCTCTCGACCACGTTCCGATCGACCTGCGACCGGCCAGCGCCTTCGAGGCGATCACCCGGCAGATGGTGGAATCGCTCTCGGCGGAACTCCGGGAAATCAAGAGCCGCCTCAACGGCCTGATCTTCATGATGGTTGGCGCCATCCTGCTCGAAATCGTTTCTCGATTGCTGGCGACGTGAGCACGAAAGCGCTCTACCCCACGCTGTATCGCGTCGTGACCGATCTCGGATCGTTCTCCTCGATGCTGCTGCCGGATCGTGCCCTGCGCGCTTATCAGTTGGCGCCGGCGGAAGCGATCCTGGAGAGCGTCGAGCGTCAGCGAAGCGACCAATTCGCGACCGTCTTCAGCCGCCAGGCAGGCAAGGACGAAATGCTCGCCCAGATGCTCTCGATCCTGCTCCTGCGGCGGTCTCACCTCGGTGGCACGGTAATCGTCGCCGCGCCAACTCTCCAACCGCAGGCGACGATTTCGCGGGATCGACTGCGCGACCGCCTGCTCGCCAACCCGCTGACCAAACCGATGGTGCGCACGGTTCACAACACGGTGCGGCTCGGTCAAGCGCGGGCCACGTTTGTTTCGGCGGCGCCCGGTTCCCATGCCCGCGGCCAAACCGCCGACCTCTTGCTGGTCGCCAACGAGGCGCAGGATATCGATCCCGCCGTGTGGGATGCCGTGTTCGACCCAATGGCGGCCAGCACCAACGCCACCACCCTGTTCATGGGCACCGTCTGGAGCCAGACGACCCTCCTCGCGCGGCAGATGCGACATTTGCGGGAACTTGAGGCCCTCGATCGCCGGCAACGTGTCTGGCTCGTGCCGTGGACAGTAGTGGCGCGCGACATTCCCGCGTATGGCGAGCGGGTCAGGGCGCGAATCGCCCAGCTTGGCGAAGGTCATCCGTTCATTCGCACCGAATACGAACTCGAGGAACTCGATGGCGACGGCGGGCTCTTCCCCGCACACCGGATCGCCCAGATGCGGGGCGATCATGCTCGGCTCGACCGCGCCCGGCCGGGAGCCAGGTACGCCCTGCTGCTCGACGTCGGCGGCGAAGAAGAATCGGGAGGCGACCAGCGCACGGTGGCGGACCTCGTATCCGCCCGTTCGGATAGCCGTCGCGACAGCACCGCGCTCACCGTTGTCGAGGTCGATCTCGATGCTCGGGCGGACGGCCAGGCCGTCTACCGGGTGGTCGATCGCCGGATCTGGACGGGGGTACGCCACACCGCCTTGCACGACCAGTTGGTCGATCTTGCCCGGAACGTGTGGAAGGCGAGTTGGGTAATTGTGGACGCAACCGGGGTCGGGGCGGGCTTGAGTTCATTCCTGAAGGCCAACCTCGGCGCCCGACGTGGCTCCCAACCCGGCATCCAGGTGGTTCCGTTCGTGTTCACGGCCGCCAGCAAAAGCCGGCTTGGCTGGGATTTCCTGGGCCTGATCGACTCCGGTCGCTTCAAGGAGTACGCGGATCATCGTCTCGTAGGGGTCGACCGAGCCTGCCCTGAGCCTGTCGAACGGGTGTCGACCCGCGACTCCGAGTCGATCCGTGACTGCGACCCGATCACCGCCGAGTACTACACCCAGCTTCGGGCGACCACCTACGAGGTCCTCAACGGTCCCGGCAACCTGCTCCGCTGGTCGGTTCCTGCGCGGGTCGGTCACGACGATCTCGTGATCAGCGCCGCCCTCTGCGCTGAACTCGACTGCCTCGATCACCGGCCCAGGATCGCCGTCGGCTCGTTCGGGTGAGGCAGGACACATCAGGAGGCCGTGGGCGCCGGGGTCACCGTGTCACGGTACAGGTCGCGGAGCAAGGCGAC
This sequence comes from Chloroflexia bacterium, assembly GCA_013698495.1. GTDB lineage: Bacteria > Chloroflexota > Chloroflexia > Thermomicrobiales > UBA6265 > JACCYX01. The sequence goes on along the minus strand of JACCUV010000049.1, from coordinate 1,008 downwards.
CTCGGCGGCGTGGTGCAGGAACTCGCGGTTGATGTGCAACACGAGCATCAGGAACGGATCATTGCTGAACGGCCCCTCGGCGGGACCGCAGGGTCGGAACAACCCCTCCTCGCCGAGCGCCGCGACGCCATCGCGCCAGCGGGTGTACTCGGCCGTCACGATCGCCATTGCGTCGACCGCCTTGCCGGACCACGGCACGCTTTCCCCGCGAAATGAGCCATCCCCGAAGTGGTTGCTGACGCGCTCACCGAAGACGGCCGTCGCGATATGGGCAAGTCGCCACGCGATGGTCGTGAATGGGGGCGGCTCAGGTGCTGGTTCGGGCCAATCGAGGTCTTGCTTCCAGTCGCCATCGGGTCCGGTCCGCACGGACCAGCACTTGGGGACCGGCTCCCACAGGTATTCTTCGTCGCCGAGTCCCTCAAGTCGAGGCAGGAACTGGTGCTCCCAGGCGAAAGTGAGTTGGTCGAGCAAGGCGGCGTTCCACGAAAAAGTCATGCAATTGTCCTCTGGCGCACGTTGTCACTTCGAGCGTGCGAGAAATCTTCGGGCGCCCACGGGGCGCCAATCTCGTGTCATCTGGGAGTCGGCGCCCTAAGTGATTACCGACCCAGGCCCTTCCAAGTAATATAGATCGCCAAGAGGACAGTTAATGTCCGCATTCGCGGTGGCTCCTCAGGAAGAGGACCATCGCTTGCCGGTTCACGAGAGTTCGAGCAGCAGGTCCAGAAAGTCGCGGGGCGAAACGACCCGGATGCCGCGAAACTCGCCAATCCGAAGCAGGTATTTGTCTCCGGTCACGAGATATTCCGCTGCGGCTGCCACCGCCGTGGCCAGTACAAGATCGTCTTCCTCATCCTCCGCGACCCCATGCACACCATTGGCGGGCGTGACCATAGTTGAGGTTCGGCGAGCCGACGCAAGATTGCGATCCAATCCATCTTCGCTGAGCACATCTTCAAAATATGGTTTCCGATAGGTTTTCCTGATGTGTGTCAGGATGTGCTC
>JACCUV010000038.1 GCA_013698495.1 Chloroflexia bacterium | reverse complement strand
ATCGCTGGTGATTGTGGGCGAGATGTTGTGCGAGGCGGTCGATCTCCGCGCCGGCTGGGATGTCCTCGACGTCGCCTGTGGTAGCGGCAACGCCACGCTGGCCGCCGCCCGGCGATCCTGCAATGTGACGGGTCTCGATTATGTTCCGGCGCTGCTGGAACGTGGTCGCGAGCGCGCCACGGCCGAGCGGATGGAGATCGAGTTCGTCGAAGGCGATGCCGAGGCCCTGCCCTTCGATGACGCCAGTTTCGATGTGGTGCTTTCGACCTTTGGCGTGATGTTCGCGCCCAATCAACCCAAAGCCGCGGCCGAATTGCTTCGCGTCTGCCGCCCTGGCGGCAAGATAGGTCTCGCGAACTGGACACCGGAAGGGCAAGTTGGAGAGATATTCAGGACCACGTCCCAATACGCTCCTCCGCCACCCGGCCTGACTCCTCCGACGATGTGGGGCTCCGAGGAAGGATTGCGGGCCCTCCTCGGCAACGGTATCGGCGAGTTGTCGATTGAACGACGCCACTTCGTCTTCCGTGCACGGTCAGCAGAGGACTGGCTCGCACTCTTCCGGGAGTTTTTCGGACCGGTCAAGCGAACGTTCGAGGCGCTCGATGAGACCGGCCAAAAAGCCTATGCCGCCGATTTGCTCGATGTGGTCGGTCGCCATAATCGGGCCGACGATGGAACACTGGCAACCGCCTCTGAGTATCTTGAGGTCGTCGCCACCCGGCGGTAAGCGGCAGCCGGCGTGCGCCGAACGCTCGCATGGTCAATCGACACGTCCCGTCATCGTCACCCTGAGCTTGCGGCGGATCACCGCGCGAAACGCACCCGACAAATTCGGCGTCAGATCACGTGGCTGACAAGCGTCCGATGACGCGAAGGGCCTTTCGACAGGCTCTGGGCGGGAGACTCTTCCTTCCTGGCAGGCTCAGGACCAGAGTGACGGCATGCGGACCGGTCAATCCTCGATCGTGAACGAGACGCGCTGGCTTTCGACGCCATCGACCGTGACCACCAATTCGTAATCGCCAGGCTCGAAAGGTCCGAGGTCCGGGTTGCGCATGCGCACCGTCTCGTCGCCATCCGGGTTATTGCCCCAAACCTCGGGGTCGGAAGCGACAATCGCGCGACCACCCTCATACCACTCGGTTTGCCAAATGCTGTTTTCGGCCATCCCCGTAAACACGATGTCGGCACAGAGCAGTGTCGGCTCTCCGTTCAGCACGTTGTCGCTGGAGGCCTCGATCGATTCGCCATCCGCATCGCGGGCCCGGAAGCTAACGGACTCGACGTTCGTGGAGATGGTGACGGTGAGGTCGTCGCTGACCACGGTTTGGCCTTCGAACTCAACTTCGAGCCGGTACACCCCTGGATCGAGGAAGGGATCTTCCTCGCCCTCTTCAATGAAGATCGAGGCACAGGCCTCCGGGTTCCAGGCATCGTCCCAGACGAATTCGGTTACCAGGTACTCACTGTCGTCGAGGTACCAGGTGGCGATCCCCTCCTGCCCCTGCTGGGCCGTCAGGTTCTCGAAGCAACCATCAATCCAGTTGACGTTCTGGAATTCGTCTTGCTCGGCCTGGGTCTCGTCGTAGGCGATGAACGCAATCTCGCCAAAGGGAGGGCCGTCGGCATCCACCGCCGAGTCGTCCGCGGCGGGTTCCGGTTCTTCCGCGACAGGCTCCGGCTCGTCCTCGACCGGCGTGGCCGGCTCGACGACCGCGATTTCCTGGCCGATCGCTGCCTCCGCGAAGACACGGGCCAGATTGCTGGGGATGAGGATTCCGTAGTTGCCGCCGAGGCTGATGCAGCCCTGATCGTTCTCGTCGATCAGGCCATCGCTGTTGGTGTCTCCCGCGCGACAATCCGAGAACGTGCCTTGGGTGGGCACTCCAATCAGCAACCCCTCGCTGTTGACGGCCGTCCCGCCACTGTTGCCTCCGGAAATCGTGGCATCGGTATAGATCCATTGCACGCCAAACCCGTTATCGCCCCAGCCACTAAAAATTCCTTCGCTGACGCGCCGGTTGTCGCCGGCGTTGAGCGGATAGCCGACAAGGATGATCTTCTCTGGTTCGCGCAATGCGTCTGAATCGCCGAACTCGACAAACGGAAACGGATCGCTCGCGGTGTCGAGCGGCGAACCGTCGAGATGCTCGGTGATCCTGATCACGGCCAGATCTTCGGCGTAGGTTGAATCGGCCACCACCTCCATGCGGTAGGGATCTGTTGGATTGCCCCGCGCATCCGGCAGCCAGACAGTGTGCGTCCATTCCGCGTCGCCACGACCGCGGGGCGCCTGGTCTTCGCAGTAGTCGCTGATTTCGCGCGGCAACCGGCCCGCGTCCATCACGTGGTGATTGGTGAGGACGAAACCGTCTTCAGTGATGATCGTGCCGCTGCCGACGCTGTAATCGAAAACGGTGTCCTCATCGAGCAGGCAGAGGAAGGGGGCCTCGTCCGTGTCGTCCGGGGTGACCTGGATATTGGTCATGATCCGGACCGAAGCCTGGAGCACATTTTCCGGCAAGCGGGTTGCCTGCCCAGCCGATGCCGCCGCACCCGTCAACGGCTGCGCAAGGATCGCGATCAGCAGCATGGTAGCGACGCAAATGAGTCGCGAACGGGAAGGCAAGGTGGTCACAGAGGGAGTCGACGCGCGGTGTGCCATGGTCCAAATCTCGATCGGTGAAATCCCGGCGCCGCGATGTGCGAGTGGGCGCGTGAGAAACAAGTACAGGTGGGCCGATGCCCTGAGTCCCGGGAGGGTGATGGTTCCTGATCGGTATATGGTGAATGATGCACGGTTTCGAATTGAAGGGCAACGTTTCGCCAGGTTTCTGCTTGCCAATCTGCCGCCCACCTTTCACGTCGCCAGAAACCTGCGATGATGATGCCCGCAACCGCCAGCGCCTGGTCGGCGCCGTGAACCTGGAACAGAGGATTTTCCATGCCCCATCTGATCACCACACTCGGACCAATTGGCGAGGGCGAGCTCGGCATGATCTTGCCGCACGAGCATGTCTTCGTCGATTTGCGGACATGGGATCAACCTGGGTATGGCGTGGCCGATGCGGACGATGTCGTGCGCTTGATGCGTCCGGAGATCGAAAGAGCCCGATCGGCGGGCGTGACCGCGATCGTCGAACCGGGCGCGGTCGGCGTGGGACGACGCGCCGACATCCTGCTGGCGGTCTCGCGAGCAACCGGATTCCCGCTCGTCGCCCCATCCGGTGTCTATCGCGAGCCGTGGCTGCCGCCGTGGGTGAACACCTCCGAGGAGGCCGACCTCACGTCGTGGATGATGCACGAACTGAATGACCAGATCGAGGATACCGGCGTCCAGGCTGGCTGGATCAAGGTCGGTTCCACCGACAACGGCATGACCCCGGCCGAGGCGAAGGTGTTGCGGGCGGCATCCGCGGCATCGATTGCGACCGGCGCGACAATTGGCAGCCACACAATTCGCGGGGAGGTCGCCCGGGCCCAACTCGACCTGATCGAGGAGGTGGGCGCCTCACCGGAGCGATTTGTCTGGATCCATGCGCACCAGGAACCGGACATCGCGATTCACCACGAGTTGGGCAAGCGCGGTTGCTGGATCGAGTACGACGGCATCGGCGAACCCGGCAGCGACGCTCGTTTCGTTGATTTGATCCAGCGTGGCCTCGATGCGGACCTGGGCGATTGCCTGCTGCTCAGTCACGATCGCGGCTGGTTCGATCCCGCCCAACCGGGTGGCGGCGTCCCGAAGCCGTACACCTACCTGAGCGAGGTTTTCCTGCCCCTGCTCGCCGATGCGGGCATCGATGACGAGACCATCGATCGGCTCACGCGTCACAACCCATTCGTCGCCTTTGCCCGCTAGAATGGCGGCACACACTCGCGCGCAAATGAGTCGCCGAAGTAGGAGTGGAGATGACATCCGACAAGGGCACAGAGGAAAACCCGTGGCGACTTCAGACCCCGCCCCGGACATCCGACTATGAGATGTATGTCGATGAACGGGATGGTGCGAAGGTGATTGTTTGCGTCGTCGGCAAGACCACACTGCTTTACGACCACCGCTGCCTCGCGGACCTGCACGCCATGCTCAAGAAACATGGAGACTGGATGGATTTGGGCAGCGCCGACGAACAGAAGCCGGCCAAGGCTGGGACCGTCGAAGCATGGGAACGGTCACCCGACAACCCGACCGGCGGCTGGTACGGCCTCAAGAAAGGGTTGCGCGGGCAATTCGGCATGTACCTGCCGCCGCTTATGGAAGCGCTCGGCTTCGCCGAACTCGAGCACAATCCGCGCAACAACCGGTTGCGAGCACTCTGAATGGACCAACCACGCAAGACGATCCTGCTCACCGGCGCCACCGGCTACATTGCGGGACAGTTGCTCCCCGAACTGCGGGAGCGCTACGATCTCCGGCTCGTCGATGTGCGGGGCGCCGACGCCAACGGCGTCCCGGTTCCCGGTGTCGAAGTGGTCGACGTCCTGAACGCGGAACGGTCGACATTGGAGGCGCTGTTTGCGGGTGTCGATACCGTCGTCCACTGCGGTTACATCCGGCCCCGCCCAGAATTCGTCTACGAGGATGAACGCCAGAACATCGATATGATGCAGAGGGTCTACGATGTCGCGGTCGCCAGCGGGGTGCGGCGGGTCGTCGCGGCCAGCACCAACCAGGCCGCGAAGTGGTACGAGCAGCCGTACTACGCGGGTCTCAAGGATCGGGTCGACCCCGAGGACTATCCCCGACCCGACAGCTTCTACGGTTGGGCCAAGGCCGCCTACGAATCGCTCGGTTTCCTCTACGCCTGCGGTTCGCTGGGCCGCAAGCTGGAAGTGATCCAGATCCGGATCGTGGCCCCCCGGGAGATCGACGCCAACGACTTCGATGGGCAGCCGCGCGAGAAATACATCCGCGATCTCGCCGGGTACGTCAGCGAGCGCGACTTGCGCCAGCTATTCCGCAAGTCGATCGACACGCGGGAGATCGAGGACGAGTTCGGCGTGCCGTTCCACATCTTCTACGGCGTCTCGAATAATGCGCGCACCTTCTGGAGCATCGTCAACGCCCGCAAGGTTATCGACTACCAGCCTGAAGACGACTCCGAAATCCGCTTCGCCGACGGCATCGCCCGCTTGCTCCGCGGATAGATTGTCTCGCCGACACTCGAAGGGGAGGACCTCCGTGTCCTCCCGCCCGTTGCCGCCGCGAACATCGCTTCAATGGCCCCGCGCTCCCCGATTCGACATTCCATGCCCCAATCACGGCATTCCGCCGCGCTCTACAATCTGGCGCACCACCCCTTCGAGGTCAGGTTCGACAATCGAGATGTCCGTCACCGGATGACGTGCGATCACCGCC
>JACCUV010000022.1 GCA_013698495.1 Chloroflexia bacterium | reverse complement strand
CGGTGTCGAATCCCATCGCGTCCGAGCCGCCGCCGGCAAGTCCCGCGGCGTACCGTAGCGATGGCATGTGATCCGCCAGCAGCGGTTCGACCGCCTCGCGAAACAGAATCTCGGCGAGTCGCAAACCCGGAATAAACGAGGGCACAGGCAATTCCAATTTCGACCGGGATCACTGCGCGAAGCGCTTGACTGTCATTCCGCAAGGAGCGCCAGCGACTGAAGGAATCTCTTGGCCACGGCCAACACATGATCAATGCCGCCGCGGCGAAAGATTCCTGTGGAGGGACAATAAACCGGCTTCGCCGGTGTCCAGCAGGTCCGACTCTTCCTTCGTCGGAGCGACGACGAGGGCATGTGTGAATCAGCATTGAATACGCGGTGAGTATATCGTCTCGGCACGCCCCGCACTCGCCAATTCACGTATGATGCCCACCAGCTAGACAATCGCCCGAAGGCGCCCGTTATCGAATGTCCAACCACGGAGTACTCCCTGTGACAAACACCTTGTTGAACCGCCGGCCGCTCGGAACCATCGCGCCCGATGTCGCCGCGATCTCGATCGGCTGCGCCCCCCTCGGCAATATGCCCGATACGTTCGACTATGAGGTCACCGAGGAAAACGCCAAGGCCACCGTGCTGACCGCGCTCCATAGCCCGCTCAACTACATCGACACGGCCGCCTGGTATGGCGATGGCGAGAGCGAGCGGCGGGTAGGGCTGGCCCTTCGCGCACTCGGCGGGTTGCCCGAGAGCGCCTTCCTCCAGACCAAGGCGGGCAGGAGTCCGGACGGTGATTTCTCCGGTGAGACGGTCAAACGGAGGTTCGACCGCAGCCTTGAACTGCTCGGCGTCAATCGGGTCGAACTCGTCTTCCTCCACGATGCCGAGAACACCACCTGGGAGGAAGCCTGGGCGCCAGATGGTCCGGTCGAGGTGCTGCAGTCGCTCCAGGCCGAGGGCCTGATCGGATATCTTGGCATCGCATCCGGCCCAATCGACCTCGAGATCCGCTATGTCGAATCAGGTGTGTTCGACGCGGTGATTACACACAATCGCTACACGCTATTGAATCGCGCCGCCGACCCGCTCCTGACGCTCGCCGACGAGCGTGGGCTGGCGGTGCTGAACGCCGCGCCGTATGGCAGCGGAATGCTCGCCAAGGGTCCTGCCCAGTATCCGCGCTACGCATATCAGCCGGCAGGCGGCGATTCGGTGGCCCAGGCATTCAGGTTTCAGGACATTTGCGACCGCCATGGCGTACCGCTGGCCGCCGCCGCATTGCAGTTTTCGCTTCGGGACCCAAGGATCGCGAACACGATCGTCGGCATGACCCGCCCCGAGCGCATCCAGCAAACGATTGATTTTGCAGAGTGGGCAATTCCCGATGCCTGCTGGGAAGAACTCATAGCCGAACCCTTCGACAGCGAAGACCTCGCTCGCTGAAAGCAGTGGCCTGCGCGTTCCGATCGCACTATGTCCGATTCGCCGCCACCGCCAGTCCGATCGCCAGGACATCCTCGGTCAGGCCGACTCCGACATCCCGCCAGCGCTCTCTCAGCGTGGCCCGCCGCTACGGCAGAAGTGTGATGTTCACGCGAGAGGATGTAGATCGTCTGCGTCCGGGGAAAAGCGGCCGGCCAACGAAATCGCCTGGTCTGTAACCAACGCCAAAGCAATGTCGTATGCGATCACGCTGACCGATGAAACGCCTGTTCTCTCTTCAAAGCGTTGAGAGTGCCCCGGCCCGTATGCAAGCGTGCAAGTGTCCAGGTAGGGTTGCGGAGCTTGCTCCGCCCGAAGGTTAGGTGCGGGCGGACACAAGGTCCGCGCCCCTACGCCACCCGATGTGCCAAAATCCGGGCATTTTGGCTTCAGACCGGTAGCAAACCCTCAACCTTGAACAACTCGGCATTGAGAATCGAGGCCCCCGCCGCGCCGCGCACGGTGTTGTGCCCGAGCACCACAAACTTCGTCCCCAGCAACGGACATTCGCGCACCCGCCCTACAATCGAGGCCATGCCGTTGGCGTCGTCGCGGTCGAAACTCGGTTGCGGCCGGTTCGGCTCGCGGCGAACGATCACCGGTTGCGCCGGGGCTGACGGCAATCCGAGTTCCTGCGGCTTGCCCCGGAAGGTTTCGAACGCGGCGATCACCTCTTCCGGCGTCGGCGACTCCCCGAGCCGAATCGAAATGCACTCGGTGTGACCGTCACGGACCGGCACCCGGCTGCAGTGGGCGCTAACCACGAACGTCGCCGGCTCGAATCCGCCCTCCACCGAGTACCGGCCGAGCAACTTCTGGCTTTCGGACTGCATTTTCTCTTCTTCGCCGCCGATGTAAGGAACGACGTTGTCGATCATGTCGAGCGATGGCACACCCGGATACCCGGCGCCAGACACCGCCTGCATCGTCGAAACCAGCACACCTTCGATCCCGAACGCGCACTGCAACGGTTTCAGCGCCAGCACCATGTGAATCGTCGAGCAGTTCGGATTGGTCGCGATGAAACCGGACCAACCACGGTTCGCCTGCTGAACGGCGATTGCCGCAACATGCTCGGGGTTGACCTCGGGAATCAGCAACGGCACGTCGGGTTCCATGCGGTGCGTCGAAGTGTTGCTGAGCACAGCGTGACCCAATTTGGCGAGGCGCTGCTCGATTTCCCCGGCAACTTCCCCCGGCAGACCGGAGAAGACGACCGGACTCTGTAGCTCAGCCGTGTAGTCGAGCACGGTCAGCCCGGCGGTCGACTCCGGCATCCGCGCCCCCAGCCGCCAGTCGGTCGCCTCGCGATACAACTTTCCCGCCGAGCGCTCCGAGGCTACGACCTCGGCCACCCGAAACCAGGGATGGTTCTCCAGCAACTGGACGAACCGTT
>JACCUV010000001.1 GCA_013698495.1 Chloroflexia bacterium | reverse complement strand
CGACGACGGCCTGGACTGCACGCGCGCTCGCAAGTTTTCCACAGCTTGCGCGCAGTGCTCGGGATCAGGGTCACGAACTCGCGTTGAGCAAAGTCACGCCTGGAAGTGGCGTCTGCGATGTAAAACTCCTTACTCACATTTCAGATGTGGCGCCGAGTGGCTCGATAGAATCGCTCCCGATGCAAGGCATCTCGCCGAAATCGTCCACAGACGCCACTGGGAGCCTTGAAGAGCCTCTGGCATGGACCGTGACCGGTGTCAGCGGAGACGCGCCTATTTCGACCATGTATCGAGGTCAACCCGGTCCCGCGATTATCCCGGTTTCGCCATACTGGATCGACACGACCTGGCTGCTGCCGGATCGTCCGCTGCCTCCGTCTTCGATGCTGGAAGCATGGTCGCTGTCACTCAGCGAGGTTCGTGCGGAAGGCAGTTTGATGACGATCGTATTGCATCCCCATGTCTCTGGGCGTCCAGGCTTCGCGGGCCTAGTCCAGCGCTTCCTCGACGAAGCAATCGAAAGCGGTGACGTCTGGATCGCCAACGCCGCCCAGGTCGCCGAGTGGTGGCATCGACTGGAGCAGGAGGCGCCCAGGACGTGACCGACGCACAAACGAATCGACAACTGCTGGTTCATGGCGGTCCGATTCTGACGATGAATCCAGACCAACCGATCGTCGAGGCTGCTCTGTTTCAGTTTGGGCGGATTGTCGCTGTCGGCAAGATGGACGACGTCAGGCCGCTGACGATCGGCGTCGTAGATTCGATTGACTTGCGGGGGAGACTAGCCACGCCCGGGCTCAACGATGCCCATGCCCACATCATGATGACCGGTTTCGCCCAGGCTCAAATTCCACTTGCCGCGCCCCATGTCTCGTCGATTGAAGATATCCGGGCGCGTATTGCGGAACGCGCCCAAACTACCCCCGCCGGAAACTGGATTGTCGGCCAGGGATACGATCAGGCTTCACTCGACGAGCAACGGCATCCCACCCGCCAGGACCTCGATCAGGCCGCGCCCGATCATCCCGTGTTTCTGTGGCGATCGTGCCACCACATCGCCGTTGCAAATTCACGGGCGCTTGCGATCGCCGGAATCACTGAGGACACGGTCGATCCTTCCGACGGCGCAATCGATCGTGACGAGCACGGCGAGTCGACCGGCGTGCTCCGCGAATCTATGGCGACCGCGGTCGCGCGCTTGCAACCCGAGCCGACCGACGACGATCTGGCAGCGGCGCTTCGGCTGGGCGGCCTGGAATTCCGCCGGAACGGCTTCACCAGCGCGACCGAGGCAGGGATCCGAACCTCCGCTCAGATGCGCGCATATCAGCGACTTTGGCGAAATGCCGAACTACCGCTCCGCAGCTACCTGATGATGATCATCGATGAAACTCTTGACGAACTGGCGGCGCTGGGCATCCAAACCGGTTTCGGCGACGATTGGCTCACGATCGGGCCCGCAAAACTGTTCGCCGATGGATCGATCGGCGGTCGCACCGCTCGAATGCGCCAGGCTTACGAAAACGAGCCGGGCAATTTCGGGATCTGGATGAGTTCACCCCCGGAGATCGAGGCACGTGTAATTCGCGCTCACGACGCCGGATTCCAGATCGGCATCCATGCGATCGGCGATGCCGCGATCGTCGCTGTGCTCGACGCATACGAAACCGCCCAGGCACGAAATCCGCGACCGGACACGCGCCATCGGATCGAGCACTGCTCAATCCTCGACTCGGAGATCATGAACCGCATCGGCGACCTGGGTGTGATCCCGATTCCGGGAACGAGCTTCCTCCACTACATGCGACCGGTGTACCTCCAGAATCTCGGGGCCGAACGTGCAAGATACTCCTATGCGATGAAGTCTTTCGCCGAATGCGGGATCGTTGCCGCCGCCAGCAGCGATGCGCCGGTCGTCCCCGTCAATCCGCTGCTCGGGATCCAGACAATGGTGACGCGCCAGGATCGCCTCGGCGACGACATTTTCCCGGAAGAGGCAATTTCGGTTGAGGAGGCGCTCCGCGCCTACACGTGGGCGCCCGCGTTCGCTTCGTTTTCCGAAACCCGCAAAGGTCTGCTCGCTCCCGGCTTCCTGGCCGACATGACGGTCTTTGACAGCGACTTGCGCACGGTCGATCCAAACACGCTCGCCTTGCGAGAGGTGGATTGCACGATCGTGGATGGTAGGGTTGTGCACGAACGATAGCTACTGAAAGAGGTCCTGAATGTCCGTTGTGCTCACATGGTATGGCCACTCTGCATTCAAACTCGAGGCTGAAGGCAGGGCAGTCCTGATCGATCCCTTCATATCCGGAAATCCTGTCGCAACAGTCAATGCCGAGGATGTCAACGCCGGGACAATCCTCTTGACGCACGCCCACAACGATCACGTCGGCGACACCGTGGAGATCGCGAAACGCAACGACGCGCATGTCATTGCCACCGCCGAACTCGCCGCGTGGATTGGAAGCCAGGGCGTGACGAACGCCGTCGGCGCAAATCATGGCGGGACAGTTGCGTTCGATGGCGGTTCGACCAAGTTTGTCCCCGCGTGGCACACCTCGTCGTACGCAACGGACGACGGTGACGTTGCGCCAGGTGTACCCGCGGGGCATGTCGTCCGATTTGGCGGCAAGACGACCTACTTCGCTGGAGACACCGCACTGTTTCTGGACATGCAGCTGATTGGCGAAGAGGAACTCGAT
>JACCUV010000370.1 GCA_013698495.1 Chloroflexia bacterium | reverse complement strand
CCATTGAGGTGCGCCCGTTTTGGTCTGGTCCGAATCCGCCAGTTCTCCGTGCGCACGTGTTGTCATTCCGACGACCCAGGGTGATGTCATTCTGACGATGGAGGAATCTTCGGACCTTCACTTGACGGGAGCACACGAGACACCCGTTCCGCGATGCCTCCCGCCAGGTCGAACTCGGCGGCCCTGTGGCCAACCGTCATCGCGTTCTCGATCGCCCGTGCCGATGAGCGTCCGTGCGAGATGATCACCGCGCCATTCACCCCCAGCATAGGAGCACCGCCAATCTCGGCGTAGTCGAGCCGGGCGCGCATCGAGCGAAAGGCCGGGCGCAGAACGAGCGCAGCGAGCTTTCGCGGAAGACTGGCCGCAATCTCGTTGCGAAGGATATCGGTCAACAAACTCGCCACACCTTCCGCCGTCTTCAGGGCGACATTGCCGGTGAATCCATCGGTGACGACGATATCGACCGTACCCATCGCCACGTCCTTGCCTTCGACATTGCCGACGAAGTTGAGATCGCTCCTTGCCGCCAGCAACGGATGAACCTGTTGCACGAGGGCATTTCCCTTGGTGGGCTCCTCTCCGTTGCTCAAGAGGCCGATCGTCGGGTTCTTCACATTCATGATGCGCTCCACGTAGACCTGGCCCATTTCCGCGAACTGCACCATGTTCGACGGTTTGGGATCGGTCACCGCTCCCAGGTCCAGCAGCAGCGTGTTGCCCGTGGCAGTTGGCATGTACGAGGCGATTGCGGGACGCTCGATGCCCTTGACCCTGCCCAGCACCAATAACGCCCCGGCCATCACCGCTCCGCTGTTTCCGGCGGAGATCATGGCGTCGGCGCGCCCATCGGCAATCAGGCCAAGGGCGACGATGATGCTGCTTTGGGGCTTGCGTCGCACAGCCTGAGCCGGGTGATCGTCCATCGCGATCGTGTCGGTGGCTTCGACAATTTCGATCTCGACACCAGTTTGGTCGATCCCCTCGAGCGCCGCTTCGATCTCTGAAGACTTGCCAACGAGCAGCACCCTGGCATTGCGGGCTCTGCCCCCAGCGACGGCCCCTTCGACGATGACGGATGGCCCATGGTCACCGCCCATGGCGTCAACGGCAATCCTGCTGGTCATGGGCGATCCTCCAGTTCGATCTACAGGTCGAGATTCTGGACATCGCGCGCGTGCGTGAGAATGTACTTCTTGCGAGGCGGCACAGCGGCCCCCATGAGCATGTCGAACGTCTCGTCGGCATGGACGGCGTCGTCAATCGTGACCTGAACGAGGGTGCGGTGAGCAGGGTCCATGGTCGTGTCCCAAAGTTGATCCGGATTCATCTCGCCGAGACCCTTGTATCGCTGAATGTCGGCCTTTTCGCCATTGGCCTTGAGATTCGCGTTGAGTTCGGCATCGGAGTAGACCCACGCTTCGTCCTTGCCGCGCTTGATGCGGTACAAGGGCGGCTGTGCGGCATACACATGCCCATTGATGATTAACTGCTCCAGATGTCGATAGAAGAACGTCAGAAGCAAGGTGCGGATGTGGGCGCCATCGACATCGGCATCGGTCATGATGATGACGCGGTTGTAGCGCAGCTTCGAAATATCGAACTGCTCGCCAATCGAGGTGCCGAGCGCGGTCACGAGCGTTCGAATCTCGTTGTTCTGGAGCATCTTGTCGAGTCGCGCCTTCTCCACGTTCAGGATCTTGCCGCGAATCGGCAGGATTGCCTGGAATCGGCGATCCCGGCCCTGCTTGGCGGAGCCACCGGCAGAGTCGCCCTCGACGATAAAGATCTCGGACCGCGCCGGGTCGCGCTCCGAACAGTCCGCGAGTTTGCCAGGCAGGCTGAAGTTATCCAGGCCACCCTTGCGCTGGACCAGTTCCCGCGCCTTGCGTGCCGCTTCGCGGGCCCGGGCGGCGTTGAGGCACTTCTCGATCACCCGGCGGGCGATCTGGGGGTTTTCTTCCAGGTAGGCGCCCAATGCTTCGTTCACGACCGATTGCACGGCTCCAGCCATTTCCGGGCTGCCCAGCTTGCCTTTGGTCTGTCCCTCGAACTGAGGATCCTCCAGCTTGACCGAGACGATCGCGGTCAGCCCCTCGCGCACATCGTCGCCGGAGAGCGCTTCTTCGCCCTTCATGTGGCCGTTTTTCTTGGCGTAGTCGTTGATCGTCCGCGTCAGCGCCGACTTGAACCCCGAGAGATGGGTGCCGCCATCGATGGTGTGGATATTGTTGACGTACGTGTGTGTCGATTCGCCGAACGTGTCGTTGTACTGAAGGGCAACTTCCACGACACCGGCGGTCGTCTCCTTGGAGACATAGAACGGACGATCGTGAATCACGTTGCGATGACGGTTGAGATGCCGCACGAACGACACAATGCCGCCTTCGAAGTAGAACGTCATCTCCTGGTCGATGCGTTGATCGTCGATCGTCAGCGTCAGCCCTTTGGTCAGGTAGGCCGACTCCCGGAACCACTGGACGATAGCCTCGAAGTTGTAATCGTGCCCGCCGGTGAAAATCTCCGTGTCGGCCAGGAAACTGGTTGTCGTGCCATGGCGACCATCCTCAACCTTGCCCACAACCTTGACCGGACCCCGCGGCACGCCGCGGTCGTATTCCTGTCGGTAAATCCGGTTGTCGTTGAGCGGTACGACCTCGACCACTGTCCATTCGGAGAGGGCGTTGACGACGGAGGCGCCGACACCATGGAGGCCACCCGAAACCTTGTAGCCGCCGCCGCCGAATTTGCCACCGGCGTGCAAGGTGGTCATCACCACCTCGAGCGCGGACTTCTGCATCTTGGAATGCTTACCCACAGGAATGCCACGACCGTTGTCCTGAACGGTGATCACATTGTCTGCGCCAATGGTGCAGACAATGTGATCACAAATCCCGGCCAGCGCCTCGTCGACCGAGTTGTCCATGAGCTCACGAATGAGGTGATGGAGACCTCGTTGGTCGGTGCTGCCGATGTACATGCCGGGCCGCTTGCGAACGGCCTCCAACCCTTCCAGCACCTGAATCTGGTCGGCGCCATAAGCAGGGCCGGTTTCTGGCTTCCGCCTCGTTCTATTTGGGGTGGCAACAGCCATTGCGATTTCTCCTTGGCGATGATGGTGACGATGTGACTAAGCCGACCTCGCGGGCCGGAACGATCGAGCGCTCAACGTTGGTCTGGGCAATCGAGCCCGATCGTGAAAAAACATCATGCTGGCAATTGAGAGTCCAGTTCCAAGAACGGCGTTGGCGACCAGGGCAAAGACGATGCCCGGTGGGTTTTCGACGAGTACGCCCCAAACGTGAAGGACGCCAGTAGCAATCAAGAGCGATGCTCCGGCAAACCGCCAACTCTGGGCAAAGTTGTGTCGGGCCACTGCATAGCTCATCCTTGCGCCCCGAATCGGACCGACCCGGTAAATGAATATGGCGTCGAGCAGGAAGTAGGTGTACAACGCGCCGATGCTGCCAAACACGAACAACGCCAACGACACCAGCGCGACAAGGTTGACGCCGAACAAGGCGACGACGACCGCCACCGCCAGCAACGGAATGCTGATCGCCACCAATCCGACGATCGCGATCGCCAGCAACCCCAGAATCCGCAACCAACCGAAGAGCACATCGTGCGCGAGCGAGCCGATTGTGAAATCGCCGCCGCGCACTGCATTCGCCAGGGGGGCCTTGAACAGGGCCAGCAAGAGCGTGGCGACCGTAAACAGCAGCACCCCGAGTCCGAGTACGTTGTACCAGTTGGCTGGGTCGAATTGCCGACCCAATCCTTCACCCCAATCCGCGTACATCGTCGAGCGATCGATCCCCTCGGACACCGGCGAAGCGAGCAAGCCGATCAGTGAGTTCAGGAACGAATCGCTGGGTAGTCCGGAAAACACCGACGGCGTGAGGCTGGCGACCGTGTCATTGATCCGGAGCCGTTCGCCCAACCGGCCCAGTTCCTCGGCCGCTGCCGGACCGTTTCGTCCACCCTGCTCGATCATCACTTCCTGCAGGGGCTCGATCAGCGCTGTCGGGTAGATTTGCACACCGAGCCAGGTCCAGATATCCACCAGGAGTGGAAGGACAAACAGATACGGTCGCGTCACGACCAGTGAGATGCCGGCCGCCAGCGTTTCGAGCACGCCCGAAACCTCTTGTGGTTCAGCATTCCTGGTTTGCGTGACGCCGCGGCGATTCAGGTTGTTCACGAGAGCCCTAACACGTCGAGTCCATCTTCATCGAAGCCGAGGTGGTGCCCAAGTTCATGGAGCACCGTGATCCGAATCTGCTCTTCGAACTCGCGGCGTGTGCCGCACGCCCGTTCCAGCGGACCGGCGAAAATAACGATTCGGTCGGGTGTCACAAGCGAGTAGGAGGAGCCGCGATCGGTAAGTGGAATGCCCTGATAGAGCCCGAACAACTCATCGCCCTGCTCAAGGTCCGTGTCGTCGAAATGTTCGGCGAGCGGTTCTTCCTCGACGACGATGGCGACGTTCTGGATCAGATGCTGCACATCCTCCGGCAGTTCGCGGACGACTCGGGAAACGTGAGCGTGAAATCGTTGATAACGCGCCTTTCGAGAGACGCCCCGAGCCGTTCGAACCATGCCTAATTTTACCAGAATGACGCTGATTTCTCCATGTTTTGAGCTTATTCAAAGGTGGTTGTACACGCGCTCGGCGCCCGGAAAGCGTCTGGTGTACGGTCAGTCGGATGGCGCCGGGGCGATGATCGCGCCATAGAGGATGTCCCGACCGATTGTGACCGCGCTCGCCAGGCCGCCGCTGCCGCCTTCGAGCACCACCGCCACGGCGTATCGGGGTTGTTCATTGCCGATGAACCCGATGAACCACGAGTGGGCCGACCCGTCTCCGGTCTCGGCCGTGCCGGTCTTGCCGCCAACGGTGTAACCGTTGATCTGTGCCCTCTCCACGGATCCATTGTTTACAGCGCCAATCATCATCTCCTCGACCTCGGAGGCGGCTTGCGAAGAAATCGGACTATTCCAGACTTGGGAATGTGTTGATTGCGTCACTTTCCCGTTCTCATCCACCACCTGGTCGACGAGATACGGCTGCATCATCTCGCCATCGTTGACATACATCGATGTCAGCATGCACATGAACAAGGGAGTGACGAGCAGCTCTCCCTGGCCAAAGGCCGTGTCGGCCAGCGCATTGTCGCTGTCGAGATACTCGCGGCCGCTTGCGAGCTGGCTTTCCGCCACCGGCAGATCGAACGGTATCTGTTGGCCGAACCCAACGTCCTGCCCAGCCGACCAGAAATCATCGGCGCCGATATCCAGGCCAATTTGCGCGAATACAACGTTGAGCGACCAGGCGACTGCTTCTCGCACCGTCCAGAGATCGCGCGTCTCGTCGGGCCGGTTGTTTTCTACCAACATCCGACCGTCGATCGTGATCTGGCCGTTGTCTTCATAAACATCGTCGGGTTCGATCACACCGAGTTCGATCCCGATCGCGGAGGTTACGGTTTTGAAGGTCGAACCGGGGGTGAAGAGACCGAGATTGGACCGAAGCACGAGCGGCGCCGAGGGATTCTCCACCAGGCTTTGCCAATACATGGCGGCCGCATCGTTGGCGGCAGTGGTTGGCGTAAAAAGCTGGTTCGGATCGAAGTTCGGATTGCTGGCGAAGACAAGGACCTCGCCCGTCTCGACATCCATCACGACAACCGAACCGGTGCTACCGCCCAACAAATTCATTGCTTGCCGCTGCAAGGCGCTGTCCAGCGTCAGGCGAAGATCGGCTCCCTGTTGGGGGCGATTCAGGAGATCGTTGATCACGCGCTCCAGAGGATCGTTGCCTGAGTCACCCGTCAGCTCGGTGTTCCAGCTCGCTTCCAGACCCGCCGAACCATAGAGCAGTGGTGAGTAGTATCCAGCGACATAGGCAGTCGATGGATCGGGCCAGGTGCGAACGTAGATGTCGCCCTGC
>JACCUV010000336.1 GCA_013698495.1 Chloroflexia bacterium | reverse complement strand
GTACATCCGGGGTTGCGACCGAGACGATCGGCGTGGACTCTCCGGCCTCAATGTCGGTCAACTCGCTTTCCGGGGTTGCGGCGATCGTTGCTTCAACGGCAGTCGTCGATTGGGAGATCGTTTCAGCAGTCGCGGTCGGTTCGTCGTCATCGCCGCCCAGCGGACCGCAGCCAGCAAGGACCAACGTTGACACCAGTGCCAGACTCAGCATTCCGGGCCGGAAGCGACGACAGGTGGTGCTGAGGTTATGTTGCATTTCTGGCTCTTCCCCCCACGGCGACTGCGGCCAATGCCGCGACGATGCGCTCCAGAGCTCCAGCAACGGAGCGCATGTTCAATCTTGACCCAACCCAATTATGGTTCTTCGAGACTATCCCGGAGGATGTCCATGTGTTCGAGCGCCAGTCCCGTGCCGATCGCGACGCAGGAAAGCGGATCGTCGGCGACGTAGCATGGCACGCCAGTCACTTCGGTGAGCAAGTCTGGCAAGTGCCGGAGCATCGCTCCACCACCGGTCAGGATCATGCCCTTGTCGATGATATCGGACGATAGTTCCGGCGGGGTTTCTTCAAGCACCGCACGAACCGCCCCAATGATAGCCTCAAGCGGTTCCGTAATCGCGTCCGTGATTTCATTGGAGTGAATCTGGATAGTCCGAGGCAGGCCGGCAACTTCATCGCGCCCGCGGACTTCCATGATCCGGTCTTCTTCAAGCGGCATCGCGCTGCCAATCGCGATCTTCACCTCTTCGGCGGTGCGTTCACCGATCCTGAGATTGTACTTTCGCTTGATGTAACTGGTGATCGCCTCGTCGAACCTGTTCCCGCCAACACGCAACGAGCGGGCCACGACGATGCCGTTCAGCGAGATCACGGCGACTTCGGTTGTGCCGCCGCCGATATCGATGATCATGTTGCCCGAGGGGTCCGCCACTGGCACCCGCGCGCCAATCGCCGCCGCGAGCGGTTCGCTGATCAGGTACGCGCGCCGCGCGCCGCCGTTAAGGGCGGCATCGCGCACAGCCCGACGCTCCACACCGGTGACGCCTGCCGGCACGCATATCATCACGTCGGGACGGATCAGGGAAAACCTGCCGCAGGCCTTGTTGATGAAGTACTCGAGCATTTTCTGGGTCACGATGTAGTCGGCAATTACCCCGTCGCGCATGGGTCTGACGACTTCGATCGTGTCCCGGGGCTCGCGGCCGAGCATGTTCCGAGCTTCGAGGCCGACGGCTTTGACCTTGCCATCCTTGGCCGAGATAGCGACGACCGATGGTTCGTTGATCACGATCCCTTTGCCACGCAAAAAGACCAGCACGTTGGCTGTTCCGAGATCGATTCCAACCTGTTTTGGCAAACGGTATTCCTCTGATGCCTGATCGGTGAGGTGGGCGCGGCGTCCGCGAGACATTGAAGGTCAGGGCGAATGCGGACAACCCTTGGCAATCGCAAATTGTACCACGACGCTGGCTCTTCCCTATAGCCGCGGCAAGCAATCCAAGCACTGTTCAGGAGCAAAGGAATTCAGCAAGTCGCTTGGGGGGTTACCAACGGCGAGATGGCGTCCAACAACAGGAGGTAGTGCTACAGATCGTCGTCCGGGGTGATCGCGCGCACAATCGCGTAGTCAACCGCACCATCGAAGGCGAGGATTCCGACGGCGATGCCATCGGCGGTTTCCGATTGGACGGCCGTTTCCATCGCTGTTATGCCCAGTCGTACGAAGTTCGCGGCATAAGCCGGAATCCGCGAGTACCTTGCCGCTTCCTCCTCAAGTCGTTGCTGCGCTTCGGCGCCCAGTGCCGTGCGAATATACGTCGCCGAGATCGCGCTAGTGTTGCCGACCGCGGCAGCCTGGTGCTTCATCATGGTTGTCGTTTCTCGCGCATGCTCGGGTGTGAGCCAGTTGAACAAAAGACCGTCGCCTCGCTCGGCGCCCAGTTGACGCATTTTCGGACCAAGGGCGCCGACCACAATTGGCACGTCGAGAGATGCTTGAAGTTCCGTGAGACCACTCTCGATTCGCGTGAGCGGACTTGGCGGAGCTGAACTGCCGATGCCCAGAATCAATCGATCGATCGGCAATTCGCGGCGGCGAACATCTTCCAGGATCGCGCTTGCCGATTTGCGATCAACCGGGATCACGCCCGTGGCCAGTATCAGGCGGGACGTCACTTCGGCGGCGACTTCCAGGCGAGCCAACGAGTCACCTCCCGGCGTGTCGTTGATCCACAGCGAATCGATCCCGATGTCCTCTGCCCGCGCCGCGATCGCCTGGACGACGTCCAGATCCAGCGCGCCGGTAATCCCGAATCCGAGTTTGCTTGTTTTCATCAATTCTCCGTGTTCCGATGTAGACCAATCACGTTTTCGCGAACCCCAGTCCGAGCCGTTTAAGCGACACGTGCCTGCCCTGACCGACGATCAGATGATCGAGCACCTTTATGTCCAGCAACTTGCCGGCCGCGACCACGTCCGCGGTCAGCGCCACGTCGGCACTTGATGGCGTCGGATCGCCGGATGGATGATTGTGCAT
>JACCUV010000318.1 GCA_013698495.1 Chloroflexia bacterium | reverse complement strand
GACACTCATCGCCGGGGTTGGGTATCGAAACCTCCGTGACCTTTCAGTCGGGAACGCGGTGATCGATGCGCTCCTGGAGATGGAGTGGCCACCTGGCGTTGAAGTCGAGGATTTGAGCTATGGGCCGATGGACGCGATCTTTCGGTTGAAGGAGGCGAGTTTCGAGCGTCTGATCGTAGTCGGGGCGGTGGCGCGAGCGGGCCGCATCCCCGGCGAGGTGTACCGCTCGCGCTGGCGTTATGAAACGGAAGCGCCCGAATTGGTGCAGTCTCGCGTCGCCGAAGCGGTGACCGGTGTGATCAGCCTCGATAACCTGCTGGTCATTTGCGCGCATTTCGAGGTGCTGCCCCGGGATACAGTGGTGATCGAGGTCGAACCGGAAAACGCCGATTGGGGGGAAACCTTCTCACCGCGCGTCGCCCGCGCGTCCGAACGCATCGTCGCCCAGCTTTCTGCGACGTGGGGTGCTTCCCTGGTCGAATGACGGCATCGCGCTGCCGCGGGGTCCGGCGGTTTGGCGCCAGGAAGGCGACACGGATGGCTACAGACGATGAGACAACCGGAGATGATGAACTGGAAGCACTACGGTGGCGCGACGAAATTCTTGGCGTCCTCTACTGGCTTCGCGGCGAAGGCATCCAGGAGGAGGCAACGATCGCCACCCTCGGCGGGTTCCTGGGAGTTGAACCGGACACCTTGCGCGCTCATCTTGAGCGCCTCACGAACGAGGGTTACCTTCTGCGGAATGGAACAGGCGAGGGAACCAGCTACCAACTAAGCGAATTCGGCGACCAGGAGGGGAAACGGGTCTTCGTCGATGACTTTGCCGAGCTGACTGGCGTGGCGCACGGCGAGTGCGGACCGGGTTGCTCGTGCCAGCTCCACGGCGCCGATGCATGCCGGATCCCGGCGGCATGAGCGACACGATGCCTCATCTTTTGCACGGAACCGACCGCGCGGACACTTGGACACCGCCAGACGACCTCGCTGAACTGAGCGATTGGCTCGATGCGCTGATTCAGGGATTCGCGGATCACCCCGACGACGATGTGCGACACCGCGTATTTGCGTTGCTGGATGGCATCGATGCCCTGCATCGCGCCTCGCTGGGCAGGTTGGTGTCGTTCCTTGAGGGGCCTGGCGCGAAGCCGATGTGGGATCGAGTTCGGAACGACCAACTCGTGCGAACGGTGCTCCTCCTCTACGACTTGATGCCGCCAGCGGAGCAAAAACAACCCAGGCCGTTCATTCCGCTGCGTGTGGTTGAGCCTCTTCCGCCGCCGCGCGCGCGAAAGTGGTTCGAGATTGCAATGCTGGATGAGACGTCACCCGGCAAGATGCGAGGTGTTCGAGCTGGAGATCACGCAATCCTGATCTGCAATGTCGCCGGCGATATTTTCGCCTACCACGACAGCTGTCCGGACACTCCGCTTGCGCTCTCGCTCGGCCAACTGGACGGTGCGCAAATTGTCTGCCCCTGGCATGGATGCCGGTTCGATGCGCGCACGGGTGAGCGGCTCGAACACCGTGGAACGGGACTTGAGTCCTTGACGGTGAGGGTTGACGATAACGGTATCCATGTAGAACTCAACACTGTTGGACCGTCGCCATGAGAGGGATTCCTGTGTGAAGACCGCATCGCCAGGGACGAAGTCACCCTGCAACAATCGGACGTCCCCTGCCCCACTCCGTCTTCTGGTCGCCGGCGTCGGCAATGTGCTGCGGGGTGACGACGGGTTCGGCGTGGTGCTCGCGCAGCGGCTGATGGCTGAGCCTCCGGAACTCGCCGGCGTCTCGATCGCGATCATCGAAACAGGCATCGGAGGCATGCACCTGGTTCAGGAGCTTCTCACGGGCTACGATGCGCTCGTGGTTCTTGACGCGGTCGATCGGGGCGGAGCGCCCGGCACGATATTCGTGCTCGAACCGGAACGCGCCGATCCTGGCGCCTGGTCACTCGAAGCCCGTCGCGACTTCTTTGCGGACACGCATTATGCAGAGCCGGCCCGGGCGCTGGCGCTAGCCGAGGCAGTGGGGGCACGGCCGCCGCGGGTTCTCGTCATCGGCTGCCAAATCCGGGTAGAGTCGATCGAAGATTTTCTTCAGGAGTTGACGCCCGCTGTCGCTCGCGCTGTCGATCGGATCGAGCGGCAACTGCCTCAACTGCTTCAGAACTGGTTGAGTGAACCCGTAAACCCGGTCGATCGGAATGGGAGCGCCAAACTCTCCGGGTGATTCGCGAAAGTCCATTCAATCGCACGGACGCGATGAGTGGGCGACGGAGGAAGAGGACCGCAAATGTGTATTCCATTGATTGCCCGAGTTCACTCTATCCGTAACAGTGTGGCCGAGGCCGAACTGGTTGACGGAAAGATCGTGCGCGTCAACGCAGGCTTGCAGCCTGACGTCCAGGTGGGCGCCCATGTCCTGTTGGACCGCGGGTTGATCGTCGAAGTGATTGAGGACGACCAGGTCCAGGAGATGCTGCGGTTTTACCAGGAGCTGACGGACATGTATGCGATGGAAGATGCTGCCCATGCCTGAGCAGACTACCTCCCTGCTTTCTCCAGTCACGATCGACGGCACGAGCCGGTTCATCCGTTACGCCTTCATGCCGAACAAACTGCACTATTGCGGCGGTGACAACAACACGGCAATCTTCGACTACGGATTGGAGGGTTTGCGGGAACCGCCACTGGAAGCGATGCTCCGCAAATTCACCGGGGCGATGCCCTATCTCTCGTTGATTGCACGGTCGAACGGGATCGCGGACCCATTCGACGAACGCGTGGTCGAGGCGTACTGGATCGGGAATGATCTGCTCGCGGGCGTCGAAGTTCGCAGTTTGCATGATGCGCTCGCGGTGCGATTCTCCAAACAGCTCCAGGGCAAGACGCGGGAGTGGCTGCTTGCCAAGGCTCCAGCCGGAGCGCGACCGCATCACAACTTCCATGTTTTCGATGTGCACAGCCGTGTCGGAGAGCTTGAGCACTCGCTAGAAACGATGGATCAATGCCGGATCAGTTGGGGAAAGGTCCTCAAGGACGATGGTTCGGAGCTAGTGGTCGAGCGCCAACCCCTCGCGCTTGTCGAGGGCAAACT
>JACCUV010000309.1 GCA_013698495.1 Chloroflexia bacterium | reverse complement strand
TTAACTCCACGACACTGCATCATCAGTGGCGAGATCACCTGACAATAGCGGCCGCGCTGGCCACGGTCGTCGGTGAATCCGCAACCGCGGCCCGGCTCCTCGGCGCCGCAACGCACGAGGCCTATGGACTGGCCCTGCCGTTACCTGATGGTTCCTACTACAGGAGGATGGATGAGACCGCTCGCCAACATTTGGACGCCGACGACTACAAGATGGTCTCGGACACCGGACGCCGCATGGCGCGAGCGGAACTCCGGACCGAAATCGACCGGTTGTTGACCGCCGTCGACCACCTGCCTGTCCCCGCGGCGGCCACGCACGATCCCACCCGGCTCACGCCCCGCGAGCGAGAAGTGCTGCAATTACTGGTCGATGGGCGTTCCAACCGGGAAATCGCCGACACCCTGTACATCGGCCACCGCACCGCAACCACGCACGTCACGAACATCCTCGCCAAGTTTGGGGTCGAGACGCGCGCCGCCGCCGTCACCTGGGCCTTCCAGCACGACTTGATCTGAGCCAGAGTGGCCCGCGTATGGGTTGAAACCACGCAGACCTGGAGATGTGTTGTCATTCGGCGTACTGAGTTCAACCCTGACTGCCACTCTGCCAACCGTCATTCTGACGAAGGAAGAATCCTCCGCCCTGAGCGAAGTCGAAGGGCCATCCGCGTCAGCGTACGCCCAAGGCGATCCATGAGTCTTGCCGGGTCGCTGTGTCGACATGTGTGAGAATCTGCTCAGGGAGCCTGTTCGCCAACCCGTTCGTCCAGCCAATCCAGCATATACATAATCACGGAGTTCCGTTCGACTTCATTGAAAATCTCGTGCTTCATGCGCGGCCAGAGCTTCAGCGTCTTGTCCGTCGAACTCGCCCGCTCGAAAAACAGCTCCGTTCCGCGAGGACTTGTCAGTGCATCGTCGGCGCCGTGCATCGCAAGGTACGGCGGCCGCAGCTCTCCAGCACGTTCCAGCGCATTCGCCCCAGCCTTGGTCATTTCAACGGCCGTCCGCATTCGGGTCTTGCCGTGGTAGTTGAGTGGGTCGGTCTTGAAGGCGTTCCTCACTGCCGGATCGTAGCTCAGCGTGTCGCTGTCGTCGCGCGGAACCGGCGCCTTCGGTGCGATCCGGGCAATCAGCGTCGCTAACCACTTCTTCCAAACTGGAACTCCTTCGTCGATGATGAAGGCGGCGCCGCTGGTGACGAGCGCTGACAGATCGGAGCAATGAACCAATGCGTATCGCGCCGCGATCAGTCCACCCATCGAGTGCCCGATCAACACCAACGGCAGTCCGGGATGTGCTATCTGCGCATCCACCGCCATCAACCGGAAGTCGTCGACATAATCGTCGAAGCGCATCGCCAACGCGCGCTCGCCGCCGCTGCGGCCGTGTCCCCGGTGGTCCTGGCTGTAGACGGCGTATCCCCGTGCATTGAGCGCGGCGATCACGTGGCTGTAGCGCCCGATGTGCTCGGCGTGCCCGTGCATGAGCAGAGCAACCACCTTTGGATCGTTTGGAACCCACGACGCGGTCGAAAGCGCGATTCCGTCCTGGGCGCCAATTTCGCCTCGAAGCTCAACAACGGATGCATGCTCGATCGCAGTTGTCTCCTTCACTTCTTCTTGCCTTTCGCGGCCGCCTTCTTCCTGGTGGCCCTGCCTGTGGGCGAATCGCCACGTTCCGCGAGGCGTCCCCTCATCCGCAGGAGGCGTTTCGTGGCGCCGAGCCCACCATAATCGATGAAGTCGACAATCGACCCCTTGTTCGGTCCATCCGGCACACGGAAACGACGCTCGTCGACCGCCACCAGCGGGTAGACGTCCTCGCCCTCGACCTCGCGCGTTTCCTCATCGAGATAAACGACCGTCAAGTCGAGCCGATCGTCGAGTGCGGTTACCGTGAACTCGCCGTCGTGCCGGGTATAGACGCCAGCGGCATCCTTCAGTTGTTTCGACGTCACCTTGACCCGCTTTGCGAGCGGGCGTTCGAAATCGAGATAGTGCTTGAACGCCCAGGCCTCGACCTCCTGGATCGCGCGGGACCCGGCGTCGCCATTGGTGAGGATTGCGATAGCGAACTTGCGTTCGGGAATCACCGTCAGATTGGCGCGGAACCCGCGAGTGGCGCCGCCGTGACCGACAATACGAAACTCCGGATAATCGTAAACACTCCAGCCGAGTCCATAGTGGCGATGAAAGTCGCCCGCTTCCGCGACAGGTTCCCGCATCGCCCTGGCCGCCTTGGCTGGCAATAAGCGCGTACCGTCGATCTTGCCGTTTCCAATGTGCAGTGCCGCGAAACGCAGCAACTCGCGCGTCGAGCAAACGACGCCACCTGTCCCATTGACATAGCGCGGGAATGAGTAGCCATGGGCCATCGTGTGCCCCTCTTCGCGGCTTTTGAGGTAGTGCCCAACTGCATGCGGTCGGGTGATGACCTCCTCACCAAAGAAGAACGTCGTCTCCAGACCCAGCGGCTCGATCAATCGCTCCCGGAAGACCGTTTCGAACGGCTTGTCCGCGACCACTTCGATAATCCGGCTCGTCAAGTAGTACCCGGC
>JACCUV010000287.1 GCA_013698495.1 Chloroflexia bacterium | reverse complement strand
GCAAGGACGACCTCGTCCCGCAACTGGTCGCCGATCATCGGCCAGAAGGCGACAACCACGTTTTCATCGCGTAGTTCGGCAATGTCGACTTCCTGTTGTCCGGAAATGCGTCCGAGGAGATAGGCGATATCCTCGCCGTCGACCGTGTTGGTGCGCCACAGAAAGCGCAACATCCGATCGACGGCGGCGACGAACACGAGGTCTTCCTGGATCGTGAGGTGAAGGAAGGCAAGCACATCCTTCCGGAAATTCAGGCGGGCATCGGCTTCGGCGTAGATGTCACCCAGCCAGCGGCCCTTCGGAGCATCGCCTTGCGGCTCCTCACCGAGATGGAAGTTTCGATAGCACCACAGGCAGCGGATCACATGGCGACCGATGTCGCCGATGTAGTTCACCGGCATGGTCGGGTAGCCGGCCGCTTCGCTGATGTTGGTGACGGCAACGCCGAGGCAGATGTTGCGCAGGTGGCCAACGTGGGCGGCCTTATGCGTGTTGAGCTGGGAATGCTCGATCATCACCCGTTCGGTTTGTGACCCGGCTGGAGCCCAACCGTATTTGTCGCCCTGGGCGAAGACCTCGGCCAGCAGACCGGCCGCCACCGTGTTCGCGTTGTAGGTGATGTTGATGTAGCCGTTGACCGCTTCGACGCTCGCAAAGCGGCTGGCCAGGGTCATGGCTGCCGCGACCTGCTCGGCGAGTTCCTGTGCCCGGGGACCGACGAGTTCGTTGACGCGCCCCTTGGCCTGCTTTTTGGACAAGCCGTCGAGTTCGCCCGCGGTAGCCAGCTCCCGGTTCACGAGTTCGCCGGCAAGTAACCGGCAAATCGCCGAAGCGCTGCCCCAGGCGCCCTCGAACGGCAGCGCCCGGAGGTCGAGCGGCTTGGCGCCGGGGTCGACGCCGATCGCCTCGAGTGCGCCGCGAATCGCCGCGATCGCCGCCCGCTCCTCACGGGCGATGATGCCCGCGTGGTCGTCTCCGGACGTCGCGGTGGAAGAAACGGGCGCGGATGCGTTGGCCATGGGTGTGCTGGAACTCCTGAGAATAAGTCTGGTTGTGTGGAGAAACGCCGCTCGGTCGGCTCAAATTGCACGCGGCTCGACCCCGTGGTTCGTCGCTTCAATGATACCGCGACAGCGTAGACCGGGCGTCGGAACACTGTGTGCTCATCGTCAATGAGGTCCGGCGAGCCAACTTCTCGGATAAACGTCATTCTGACGAAGGAAGAATCCGGCCCCGCTGGATACGGCGAAGCACTCGACGACGGAGTCGGCGGAAAGGGTTGCAAAACAGGCGTCCGTGGCGCGGACCGGCTGCACCGGGGGATTCTTCGCAAACTCGGAATGACGATTCGTGTGAGGCGCCAGGTGAGTGTAGACACAGCACCCCGACCCATAGTGTCAGGTCCCGCCAACTCGCTACCCTGATGATGTCCTGAAGTTGCTGCTCGCTGGCCCGTTTTCCCCTTGACTCCGGCCCTTGCCTTCGGTATACGTTCACCATGGCAGACGCTCGGAAAACCATCGGGTGATCGCGTGCCCGACATCGTCAGCAATCGTGCCCGGAACAGGGTATGCTTCTCCGCATGTGCGGGACCCACAGTGTTCGTTGCGACCTGGGTCGTATACGATCATCGTGATCTCGTGGCTGACGAGGTTTGGGGTATGGCGATGCCTGCAAGGGTCGACCGTGGACATTGGTGTGGGGAGTCATAATGACGCGGGGCAGTGACGAGCAGATGGAGCAATCCGCGAAGCCGTTAAAATCGCGACGGAGCCCCGGTGGGCGGTTGCTCACCCTCGGATTGCTGGGGACGATCGCGATGCTCGTGCTTGCCGCGTGCAGCCCGAACGACTTCAAACCGTACTCCACGATCAGCCCCGCGTCCGAAACCGCGGACGATGTGCAGTCGCTGTACATCCTGGTCTTCTGGCTGGCGCTGATCGTCTTTGTCGGCGTGCAGTTTGCGATCGTGTACATCGCCCTCCGCTACCGTCGCACGTCGCCCGCCCGGCAGCGCCCGCCACAGGTGCATGGCAATAAACGGCTCGAGATTGTGTGGACTGTGATACCGGCCGTAGTCCTGCTCATTATCCTGATTCCCACAATCACCACACTCTACGATCACGATGCCGCGGCCCAGAATGGCGACATCGAAATCGATGTCTTCGGCAAGCAATGGTGGTGGGAAGTTCACTACGGGGAAGACACCGGCCAGGGTGGCGATGACCTCGGCATCATTACCGCCAACGAAATTCACATCCCGGTCGACAAGAACATCGTCCTTAACCTGCGCTCCAACAACGTGATTCATTCCTTCTGGGTGCCCCGCCTCTCGGGCAAGATGGACATCATGCCTGGTCAGGTCAACAAGCTTTCGATCACCGCCAATGAGCCTGGCATCTACTACGGCGAATGCGCCGAGTTTTGCGGCGCCCAGCATGCCTGGATGCGATTCACGGTGATCGTCCATCCGGAAGACGAGTTCTACGCCTGGGTCAACGCCCAGCGCGCCGGCAACCCGGGCACTATCGATCAGGAGGCCGACCTCCCCGAGGGCGTGACGCGCGCCCCGCAGGCGTTCAGCCTTTGCCTCTCGTGCCATACCGTAA
>JACCUV010000280.1 GCA_013698495.1 Chloroflexia bacterium | reverse complement strand
CGTATCGACGACCTCGGCCACGGCCAGACGCTGTCCAGTGTCGTACACGGCCACCGACACCGGGCCATGGCTCGAAGAGACTGCGCGGATGAACCGGGCCGCGCGAGGCGCGGACCAGGTGGTGGGCACGACCATGTCTTCCGGTCCTGGCGCTGAGGCATACCGGGATTGACTGCTCTCCTGTACTGAGGCCACCGCTGAGCCATTGAGCCAGGCCGGCAAGCAGTCGATCAGCAGTTTCGCGCCGATGTTGGCGAGCATCCCCTCCAGGGAGCCGATGGTGGCGACCTCGGGTATTGTGACTGTGCGTTGGGTCACAATCGGGCCGGTATCGAACCCCGAGTCCATGACGTGGATTGTGACGCCCGTTTCGACCAGCCCCCACCGGAATGCCCAGAACACGGGCTCGGGTCCTCGCCCTTCCGGCAGCAATGAGGGGTGGACGTTGAGGCAGCAGCGGGTCGGCAGCGCCAGCAACCACTCCGGCAGCCGCCACGGAAAGCAGGCGACGACAATCGCGTCTGGCGCGATCGCTTCCAGCACCGAGCGGAATGCCGGCGACCCGAACGTCGCGCGATTGGGCAAGCCGATCAGCGCGACCTTTCCAGACCGCGCGGCATCGACAACCGGGCCCGGCGCGGATTCGGGAATGGATTCAGGCGACTCCGGTAGCACCACGGCCCTGAGGTCGATTTCCGGCGCCGCCAGCAGTGCGGCAACGACCGGTTCGGTAGAGGCGCAACGCATCCCGAACAGGACAATTCGGGCTCGTTGCCGCCGGTGGTACACTCGCGTTGTCCTTTCGACGCCTGTTTTCCGCCCAGTACTTTCATCCCGGAGCGTAAGGCTAATGGTCAGCATGGTTAATTGTGTCAAGTTGGGTCGATCGCTGCCTGGTCTCGGCAAACCGCCGTTTCCCGGCGAGTTGGGTCAGCGGATTTTCGAGAACGTTTCGGCTGAAGGCTACACCTTGTGGCAACCGCACATGACGATCCTGATCAATCACTATGCGCTGAATCCGGCCGATCCGGAGACGCGCAAGATGCTGCGCAAGGAGATGGAGGAGTTCTTTTTCGGGGAGAACGCCCGCCTGCCCGAGGGATGGGTGTCGCCAGACGCCGCGCCGAGCAAGGGTGGAGCGGCGCCCCAGCGGAAGTAGGAGTTCACTACGCCGCGGAGCGCCACGTCAAAACGTCATTTCGAGCGTAGTCGAGAAGTCTCCCGCCGTGGCGGCAGACAAGGCCGTTCGCCGAAGTGCTGAGGTTCCTCCCGCGGTAGTGGGGTGCCAGGGCGAGTTTGCCAAGGTGACGCACGTAGCATCGTCACCCTGAGCGCCAGCGGGGCCGACTCTTCCTTCGTCAGAGTGACGGCACTATGAGGTGTCAACAAATGCGTTGCACGCCAGCCGAAATGGCGAACATGACGGGAGAACACACAGGTCCTCCCCTACGAAGCACATCCCAACACATGACCCTTACGGTACGACGTTCAACGGGATCAGCGGATCGACCCGGAAGGTGAGCCGGTCGTGCGCCTCGCGGAGCGCGGCTTCGGTCGCCCCCGGCGTCGCCAGCCGTGCGAAAATGAAGCCGAGGTAGCTCTCGCCTTCGGGTAGGGGGACGATCGGTTGGTTGAGCGGGGCCGTGATCTCGATTCCGGTGACGCCAGGCACAGCCGCCGCTGCCTCCAACCCATCGACGCCGCGCAACATGCCGCGTTTCGGAATCGGGATCATCATCACTCCCGCCGCGCCACCGCTCCGCTCCATCGATCCCAACGGCAAACCGGCGGCGTGGCGCAGGATCAGTTCTTCCAGGCAGATTCCAGCCCCGAACTCGAGCACGCTCGAACAGAGCCCACCGATCGAGCGACCCGCCAGTTCGATCAGCCAGACACTGCCATGCTCCAGATCGATTCGCAACTCGGCGTGGATCGGCCCCTCGCGCAAGCCGATCGCCGCCGCTGCCTCGGCGGTCCGGCGCGAGATCGCGGTCTGCACGTCGGCGGGAAGTCGCGACGGCGTGACGTAGATCGTTTCCTCGAAATAGGGGCCATCGAGCGGATCCGGTTTGTCGAACAGGGCCAGCGTCTGGAGGGAGCCATCGGTGAGCAGGCCCTCCAACGCCACTTCGACGCCGGGCACGAATTGCTCGATGAGGATGAAGTGCTCGGCGGCGGCCATCCCCGCCGACTCGAGGATGGCGCGGGTGCGCCCGAAGGCGGTGACAAATTCGTCCGCTGTGTCGGCGCGAATCACGCCTCGGCTGCCGGAAAGCAACAGCGGTTTGACGACGCACGGGTACTCGATTTCGGTCGCGATCGTTTCCGGGTCGATGCTGGCCGGGTAGCGCCGATAACGAGGGGCCGGGACCTCGCCGGCCGCCAGCTTCTCGCGCATTGCGAACTTGTCGCGGGCGGCAAACGCGGAGTCCGGATCGTTGTGGGCCAGTCCCAGCGCGGCGCTGGCCCTGGCCGCGATCAGTGCGCCGCGATCGTCCAATGCGAGCACCGCGGAAACGCCGTCATGCCGCCTGGCGAACGTGACGATCCGCCCTACCGCCTCATTCAGATCGGCAAAATCGAGGGCGAGATCGACCGGTCGACGCTCGTTGAGCGCGTCCGGCAAGTCGATCGCGAACACCAGGTCGAGGTCGATCCGGGTTCCGGCCGCGCGGAACGCCTTGAAACGATAGGTGGCCGGACTCGTCACCAGCACAACGCATGGACGCAGATTCCCGACTGCCAACATCGCCACCTACTCACTGGACGAGACGTGCTCCAAAGGCGCATGCACGAGCCATCCTGTCAATGATTGCATACGCTGACGACCGGGCTGGTCAGGTATCCAGTTGTCTGGGCAACGATCGTCGCCCAGAATGGATGGAGTATTTGGCGATCGGAGCGGCGCTTTTGATCGTCATTCTGAGCTTGAGAAGAATCCCTGCGCGGAGCGCGTCCGATGAAGTCGGAGTTGTCCCGCCGCTAAACACACCGCCGTGTCCGCGATGGGTTGGCTGCAGCCAGGAGATTCCTCTGGTCGCCCGCGGCTTCCGACGGAATGACGTCTAACGGAGTTACGTAATACCGATGGAATCGACTGCCTGGAGTTCCCTGCACCGCGTGATGAATGCCCGCGAGGAGCAACACACCTTCTCCAAGGCGACCTTGCGCCGGATCGGTGG
Source organism: Chloroflexia bacterium (assembly GCA_013698495.1). Taxonomy (GTDB): domain Bacteria; phylum Chloroflexota; class Chloroflexia; order Thermomicrobiales; family UBA6265; genus JACCYX01. Next base: position 3,394 of record JACCUV010000280.1, on the reverse strand, counting down.
CTTTGCCCGTCCCCACCGGCGGCGCCTGATCAAGTTCCTTCTCCTCAGCGTCGGCACGGCAATCCTGACGGTCGCCACACCGGTGCTGGCGGGACGTGTCGTCGACGCGATCATCGATGGCGAAGCGCAGAGTGTCGTGATTGGCCTGGCGGCGCTGATCGCGCTGATCGCGGTGGCCGAGGCCGGTCTCGGGCTGCTGACTCGGTGGTTGTCGGCGAACATTGGCGAAGGCCTGATCCTCGACCTGCGGACCGCTGTCTTCGACCACGTGCAGCGCATGCCTATCGCCTTTTTCACCCGCACCCGCACTGGCGCGCTCGTGAGCAGGTTGAACAACGACGTGATTGGAGCCCAGCGGGCCTTCAGCGATACGCTTTCCGGCGTCGCCAGCAATTTCGTGACACTCCTGCTGACGCTCGTCGTGATGGTGGGAATCTCGTGGCAAATCACCCTGCTCGCGCTCGTGCTGCTGCCAGTGTTCGTGTTGCCCGCGCGGAGGATGGGGACGCGGCTGGCCCAATTGCGACGAGAGGCAGCCGACCACAATGCCGGCATGAGCACGCGGATGACCGAGCGGTTTTCGGCGCCGGGCGCCACGCTCGTCAAGCTCTACGGTCGCCCGGATGAGGAATCGGCCGAGTTTGCGACGCGTGTGCGGCGGGTTCGCGACATCGGCGTGCGGATGGCGATGTTGCAGTGGGTGTTCGTGACCGCCCTGATGCTGGTTTCGGCCCTGGCCCTGGCACTCGTTTACGGACTCGGCGGGTTCTATGCCCTACGCGGTCAACTTGAGCCGGGCGCCGTGGTTGCCCTCGCCCTCCTGCTGACGCGACTCTACGCACCGCTGACGGCCCTCGCCAATGCCCGGGTGGAGGTGATGGGCGCGTTGGTCAGCTTCGAGCGGGTGTTCGAGGTGCTGGACCTGAAACCGCTGATCGCCGACAAACCCGATGCCCGCAACGTCCCCGATGGACCCGTATCCGTGGAATTCGATGGGGTGCGCTTTAGCTACCCCTCGGCGGACAAGGTCTCGCTGGCATCGTTGGAGGAGGTCGCCGATCTCGATACGCGGGGTGGGGTCGAGGTGTTGCACGATATCTCGTTCCGGGTCGAGGCGGGCGAGATGGTGGCGCTGGTCGGATCGTCGGGCGCCGGGAAGTCGACGATCGCCCAACTGATTCCCCGGCTGTATGACGTGGACGGCGGCGCGATCCGGATCGCGGGCGTGGATGTGCGAGACCTCACGGCCACGTCCTTGCGCGAGACACTGGGGATGGTGACCCAGGATGGACATCTGTTTCACGAGTCGATTCGCGCCAACCTGCTCATCGCCCGGCCGGGCGCATCCGACGATGAGTTGTGGGAGGTGTTGCGTCGGTCGCGCCTGATCGATGTGATCGCCAGCTTGCCGGATGGATTGGACACTGTTGTCGGCGAGCGCGGGTATCGTCTTTCCGGCGGCGAACGGCAGCGGCTGACGATCGCCCGGTTGTTGCTGGCGCGGCCGAGGGTCGTGATCCTCGACGAGGCAACCGCACACCTCGATTCGACCTCGGAAGCGGCGGTCTCCGCTGCGCTGGCGGAGGTGCTGGAAGGCAGGACCGTGATCGTGATCGCGCATCGGCTCTCCACGGTCCGCGCCGCCGACCAAATCCTGGTGATCGAGGAGGGGAGGATTGTCGAACGCGGTCGGCACATCGATCTGCTCGCCGCTGGCGGCAGGTACGAAGATCTGTACCGCACCCAGTTCGACCAGAAACCGGCCCCGGTTTCAATGTAGGGGCAGACCCACGGCCATGGAAGATGCCTGGACAACCGCATCGCCGGGGTCGTCCACCCGCTTCTGGCATGTAACGGGCAGACAACAGGATCGACCACATTTGGTTCGGGTCGATACGGGTCGAGATCGATCCAGGTCCGCCCCTACCGCGACCGACCGGCGGTGCGATCCCGACCTTCGCGTTCATGCCTTCGACGGCTGATCGAAGCGGAGCCAGGCATCCCGGCGGCGAAAGACGATGGTGCAGCACAGATGATAGAAGGCGTAGACCTCGAGTGCGAACGGGAAGTAACCGCCGTAGCCAAGCCACGGCATCTCGAACAGCTTCGGTCCCTCGACATGCGGGACATCGTATACCCACTTCGGCATCGACCACTCGTTCCACATCTCCCAGAAGAATCCGCAGACGATCCCGGCCACGAAGAGGACGAGGACAGTGTCCCAGCGGCCCACGGCGATGTTGGCGGCGATGCTTTTCCCGCCAGTCAGGCAGTTGACCGCGTCAACCAGCAGGAACAACCCGATCCAGACGAGTGGAAACGCCACATCCGGGAAAACCAGCGAAGCGACGAACATCGCCAGCCCCAGCACGCCGATCAGGACCAGGCCATGGGTGGATGGCGCAATCCGAATCCAGCGCCGGGCGGGCGCGAAGAGGCGGAATGTGCGGAAGTACTCGGCGGTGACGAGGATCGCTGGCATCACGGTCGAAAACGCGAGCGAGGCGAGAGCGCCATACATCACGGGACCATAGTCGCGCGGCAGGATGTACTCCCAGTTGTGCAAGTATTGGTTCGCGAACTCGAAGACCCACCACAGCGGGATCGAAAAGGCGAAGAGCAGCGCGAAGCGGCGTCGGTCGCGGCTGAAGAGGGACGTTCCGGCGCGACAGAAGGTGAGCCCGTCGACGACAAGGATGTAGCCAAGCCACAGCGGGAAGAACGAGTGCTCGGAATACAGGGCGGGACCGAACCACGCCAGCGGCCACGCCACCGCGATCAGCGCCAGGCCGAACGCCAGGCGCCGTGGTTGCAACATGAGGTTTCCCCTGTGGCTACGCAAATAGCTCCCCGTCGCCACGCCAGGACACGGCGCAAAGATGTTCGATCAGGATCATGGGCCGAAGTTCAATCGCCATCGTCGCATATTGCGGATACTTCTCGCGGAGCGCGGCGACCGCCGCGAGATGTCCACCGCCGCCAGCGGGCAAGAGGCGGGCACGGCCCCGAACCTGAACGAAGGCGAGTCGCGACCAGTCCTCATCGTAGCGGTCGACGACGAAGCAGACATCCGGATTGGCCTCGATGTTGCGGACGCGGGTCAGTTGCTCGTCGGCGACGCGCTTCGGTTTCTCGTCGAGCGCGCTGATCACGATCGGGTGTTCCTCGCCGATCACAGCGAAGCAGAAGGGGACGATGGCGGGCCTGTTCCGGGCGTCGACTGTCGCCAGGCGCCCGACGCGAGCCTCCCGCACGAAGGCGAGTTCCTCGGGCTGCATGGACCGCGAGCCTACGTTGTTAACACCTGCTGAGTTCCCCATGTCGTTCCTTCAAACCCCCATCATGCGGGCGCCGCGTCGACCATCTGTACTAGAGCGGGTGTCACAAAGGTTGA
>JACCUV010000262.1 GCA_013698495.1 Chloroflexia bacterium | reverse complement strand
TCTCCACACTCCGCATCGTGGCCGTGGCATACGCAACCTGCTTGATTGCCGGCAGAGCCAGGCTGCCGTAGCGATCGATCACCCTTTCCAGAGTGTGCGCCTGGCGGGGCGCGAGTGTATCGATACGACACTTCTCAAGAAAAAGGTCAGCGCCCATGAAGCGGCGTTCGTCAACAATCAGAATGTCCTGAATGAGTCCCTCTTCGCCGAGCGACTCGACAACCTGATATACCCGGGGACTGAACGGACCGTAGCGATGCCAGGTCCAATCGATGTCGCAGAGGCGCTCCCCATGGAGTTGCATGTGCTCCATATCCGCGAGGAACAACAGTTTCATGAGTTTGGTGATTCCCAGTTGAAGCGGGGACTTTCCGAGAAGAAACAGGACCATTTCCTCAAATGGAGCCGAAGAGGTTGGGGAAAGCGCCAGGGAAACGTCCTGACTGACCGAATTCGGAAACGAACGTATGTTCTCCATAGGCTACCGGAGTCGCCATCATTCCACAAGACGCGAGTCAAGTCAGTTCACCCAACAAACATGAAATGTACCATGCGCCAATCCACTCGCATTGGACCAGCCATGTTCAATTCGTCGAAGGACTCCCCGGTCTTGCGACCAGTGAATTGGTGAAGTGACGTCGCTTGGAAACCCACGAGTCGAGGGCTGGGAAACGCTATCGGCCCATGTTCGCGTCTGGCGTCGATTCACGATTCGATTACTCCAGATAGTCCCGGAGGATGTTTGCGCGGCTTGGCATGCGGAGCTTACGCAGCGCCTTGGCTTCGATCTGGCGGATGCGCTCGCGGGTGACGCCGAAGTGGCGACCGACTTCTTCCAGGGTTCGCGTGCGGCCGTCGTCAAGCCCGTAGCGCATGTACAGCACATCCTTTTCACGCTCGGAAAGGGTGCTCAGCACTTCCACGACCTGCTCGCGCAGCAACTGGCGGCTGGCGGCATCGGCTGGGGCCGGCATCTTGAGGTCTTCGATGAAGTCTCCGAGATGACTATCTTCTTCTTCGCCAATCGGCATTTCGAGCGAGACTGGATCCTGGCTGATCTTGAGAATCTCGCGAACGCGTTCCGGCGTGATCTCCATCTCCCGTGCAATTTCATCGGTCGTCGGCTCGCGGCCAAGTTCCTGCTGCATGCGACGGCTGGTGCGCAACAGGCGGTTGATCGTTTCCACCATGTGCACCGGAATCCTGATTGTTCGGGCCTGGTCGGCGATCGCGCGCGTGATCGCCTGGCGAATCCACCAGGTGGCGTAGGTGCTGAACTTGAAGCCCTTGTGATACTGAAACTTCTCGACGGCCCGAATCAGCCCGAGATTTCCTTCCTGGATCAAATCGAGCATGCCCATGCCGCGGCCGCTGTACTTCTTGGCGACGCTCACCACCAGGCGCAGATTCGCTTCGGTCAGGGCCACCTTGGCCCGCCGGCCCGCCACCTGCGTGTCGCGCCAACGTCGCGCCTGGCGCACCTTTCGCTCATCGAACATGGCGACCACGGAAGCCCCATCGGGCCACGTTTCGGTGCGCTCAATGTGCTGTTGGAGTGAGGCGGGAAGCAACTCCCACTCCACAGTGCGAAGTCGCAGGTGTTCTTCGAGGGCGACGGACGAAACCTGGCGACGCGTCACGATCGCCTCGATCGCGGCTTCGGGAAGATTCGTGATCGGCAACACCTGCGCGACAATATCCGACTTGGCAAGCAAGCCGGCGTCGCCATTGACCTCGACCCACAGATCGCGGACAACCGGCCAACCGGCCCGAAAGGCGTGATAAATGACCAACCCGATCTCAGTGGAGCTCGGTTCGATTGCACCGGCCGCCGACAACTGGTCGATGACGGTCGTGACATAGAGTCCGCGCTCCATGGCCTTGGCCAACTCGACTTCCCGGGCACTGTTGAGCAGTGGCACGCGGCCGATTTCCCGCAGGTACATGCGAACCGGATCGTCGAGACTGACCGCCGAGAGATCGCTATCGGCAATCGCCGCCGCCGTGATCCCCGCGCTCATCGTGGTCTGCACGTCGTCTTCTTCGTCGACGAGGTCAATTTCGCTTGGCGCCTCGTCGTCGTCACCGGCATCCGCAATCAGGGCGCTGAGATCGGCCAACCGTTCTTCAAGCGTCGCGGACTCCTCGTCGGTCGTCATTGGCACGGCTCGACCCAGTGAGTCCACATCGAACTCTTCACGGTCCTCGTCGATAACGGGTTGGGTCAGGTGGTCGCTCAAATGTGCGGCTCCCTCAAACCATGTGCACATGGAGGTCATTGCTTGTGGCGCGGAAGTTGTCCGAATTCAGCCGGAATCCGGAGTCGGATCAAAGCCAATTGTCGGCGTTGTGTGGCGAGTGGAGTCAATACCCGCTGATGTTTCCATGCTTCGCTGACCACCGGGCTCCTCCTCGCGAACCGCTTCGGGTTTCGCTTGCGGCACGAACATCGGGCTGTCCTTTGTCAGCTCGGCCCGCTTCGGCTCAATCGGTATCGCGAGTAACGGAAGATACACGCCTGCGGTTCCGAATTCAAGCCCTTGGGCAGGGAGCGGGCACGCCGCAACGGGCTCGCGAATCTCACGCTCGACGATCGTCGATCCCCAGTTTGTGTTCAACGCACAACAATGGCCGATGTGAGACGCCTCATTCGTCGATGTCGAACTGAACGAGGTCCTCGTACGTTTCGCGACGTCGAATTACCCGCGCCTGCCCGTCGTTAACCAGGACAACCGCAGGTCGCGGGGCGAAATTGTAGTTGCTGGCCATCGCCAGGGTGTAGGCTCCAGCCGCCGGGATTGCCAGGAGATCGCCTTCACGCAGTTCGGGAAGCGCGATTCGCTCGATCAGCAAATCGCCCGATTCGCAGTATCTACCGGCGATTGTGACCTCGTTCGATGCCGCCGGGTCATCGCGATTGGCGATCGCCGCGGAGTACCTGGCATCGTAGAGCGATGGCCGGATGTTGTCCGCCATCCCGCCATCCACCGACACATACGTGCGCACATCGGGCAATTCCTTCTTCGCCCCGACCGTGTACAACGCGACCCCGGCCGGCCCGACCATTGCTCGGCCCGGTTCGACGGTCAGCATCGGCTCCGGTAGAGATCGCGCCGCGCACCCTTCCTTCACCGCCGCGCCGATGAGTCCCGCCCACGTCGCGATCGTCGGTGGCTTGTCCGCATCCGTGTAGGCAATTCCGAATCCACCCCCGGGCGAAAGATGCTCGAGCACGAATTCATGCCGATCGCGCATCGTCGCCGCGAAGTCGAGGAGCGCATCGATCGCCGCCACAGTCGCCTCGGCATCAAACAACTGGGAACCAACATGGGCGTGGAGTCCGACGAGGCGCAATTTCGGCAGAGATTGAATCCGGCACAGGGCAGTTTCCGCCTGACCGTCGGCGATCGGAAAACCGAATTTCGAGTCGGCCATCCCGGTGCTGATCTTTTTGTGGGTGTGAACATCGACACCCGGGTTGAGCCTGATCATCGCCGGGGCTGGCTGGCCGCGGTTTGCAGTGAGCGCCTCGAGCAACGAGATCTCGTAGTCATTGTCGATCACGATCTTGCCAACACCCGCCGCCAACGCCTCGCCCAGCTCGCGGGCGGACTTGTTGTTGCCGTGAAAAGCGATCTCGGCCGCCGGCATCCCGCCCCGCAGGCCGACAAAGAGTTCGCCACCCGATACTACATCCAGGCCCAGCCCCTCTTTGCGCATGATCCTGACCAATGCAGTGGTAAGGAACGCCTTTGCGGCGTAGACCACGCGTGAACGCGGGTAGACGGCCGCAAACGATTGCCGGAACGCCCGGGCGGACGCGCGCAACGTCTGCTCGTCGTAGACGTAGAGGGGGGTTCCGTACCGGTCTGCCAACGCCGGCAGCAATACCCCGCCGATCTCCAGTTCGCCCCGAGCCGCGCGGCGGGCGGTGTGGGGCCAGGGTTGTCCGATTGTGACGGGTGAATCAGTCTGAGTCATCGTACCTTCCGAAGCGGTAGCGGTTTGACGCCTGGCGCGCCATGCGCATTGTAGGTTGGCTACACCGAGAGCGGTCCGGCATTGCTCCAGGTGACGCGGCGTGTCACCATTCACAGAACGGGTCGTCCCTTCGGAAAACAAAGGCCAGAAAACAAATCCGAGGTGTTCTGCAAGAGGCAATCAATTGGCATTCGGTTATTGCCGATCAAACGATTCCTCCTGCGTCGGAATGACAAATCCACTTGGGCGAAATCCCGGAGACAACTCAATCGGCGCGAACGGAAGGGGAACGAGGCGTCCTCTTCGGAATCGCCGCGTACGCCTTGTGGGGCATGTTCCCACTCTATTTCCACGCCCTGGCGCCTGCGAGCGCAGCCGAAATTCTCGCCAATCGCGTTGTCTGGTCGATGGTGATTTGCGTCGCGGCCTGGCTTGTGCTAGGCGATGCCTCGTGGATCCGGCCGCTCATCGCTGTGCCACGACGCCTTTTTCTGTTGGTCGTGGCGGCAATCTTTCTGGCGATTAACTGGGGCGGATACATCTACGCCGTCACGATCGGGAACGTTGTCGAAACCTCGCTTGGCTATTTCATCAACCCGTTGGTGCTGGTGTCGATGGGTGTCCTGATTCTCCACGAGCGGTTGCGTCCGATGCAGTGGACGGCAGTGGGGATCGGCGTCGTCGCGGTGTCAGTGATCGCCTTCGATTACGGCCGTCCACCCTGGATCGCGTTGACGCTCGCGTTCTCGTTCGCAATTTACGGTTTCATCAAGAAGCAGGTGGGAGCCAACATTGGCGCGCTGGCGAGCATGACAACGGAAACCGCGGTTTTGGCGCCGATAGCGGCGATCGCACTGGTCTGGATCGAGTGGAGCGGGCGAGGCACGCTCAGCCACGATCCTCCCTGGCATGGGTTGCTGCTGATGGCCTCCGGGATCGCCACCACCGTGCCACTGATCTGCTTCGCGGCTGCGGCCCGGCGCGTGCCCTTGACGACGATGGGGCTGCTGCAATTCCTGGCGCCTGTCCTCCAATTGGTCATCGGCGTCGTGGTCCTTGGCGAGCATGTTCCACCCGTGCGTTGGGTAGGGTTTAGTCTCGTTTGGGTCGCGTTGACCCTGCTCTCGATCGATTCGCTCAAGATGGCGAGAAAGCGATCTCGCGACCGGCACGCCCGGTCGGCAATCGGCGCGCTTTCCTGACGCTGCTATACTTTGGACACTGGAGGCAGCGCCAACTGTGGCGCAATTCAGCCCATCAATACAGCACGTCGTGGAAATGCAGGCGAGATGTTGTTCAACCGAACCGAGAGATAATCGGCCATAGGCCGGGAAGTGCGTTTCGCACACGCATCGTCTGGCTCCAGCGCGCATCGGCGCAACGTCGATTGCGCGCCCTCTCCGTTCGACTGCATCCGATTCGCTTTCATTCACCAACGGACGACGCAAAATGGCCGCCACAACAATACTCTCTGTCGCCAATCTTCAGAAATCATTCATTACCGAAGAGATTTTCTCGGGCGTCACGTTCCAGATCGCCGAGCGCGAGCACGTCGCGCTGGTTGGCGTCAACGGCGCCGGCAAGTCCACGGTGTTGCGCATCATCGATGGGCTCGAGCACCCGACCGGCGGCGAGATCGTCCAGGCGGCAGGGTTGCGAGTGACGTACCTGGCCCAGGAATCAACCTTCTCCAGCTCGAACTCGCTGCGGGAAGAAACGCGCTCGGCGTTCGCGCACGTCATCGAAATCGCCGACCGAATGCGCGAAATCGAACACGAGATGGCCGATGCCGGCGACGGTCTCGATAGGCTGCTTATCGAGTACGACCACCTCCAAACCCGGTTCGACTCCGGCCACGGCTACGATGTCGAGCATCGCACCGACGAGGTCCTGTTCGGACTGGGCTTCACCGAAGACCAGTTCAATGAACCGGTCGACCGCCTCAGCGGCGGGCAGAAGACACGTGTCGCCCTGGCCAAGGCGTTGCTGGCCGATCCCGACCTCCTGTTGCTGGACGAGCCGACCAATCATCTCGACCTCGAAATGCTTGAGTGGCTCGAGACCTTCCTGCGCACGTGGCATGGCGCCTGCGTGATCGTTTCCCACGACCGGTACTTCCTCGATCGCGTCACGACGCGCACGCTCGACCTCTCGTTCGGCCGGCTTGAGGACTATCCCGCCTCGTACGCGAAGCATCTGCCGATGCGCGAGGAGCGGATGGTGCGGCGCGTCAAGGAATACGAGGAACAGCAGGAATTCATCGCCCGCCAGGAAGAGTTCATCCGCAAATATGGCAATGGGCAACGCTACCGGGAAGCACGAGGCCGCCAGAAGAAACTCGATCGACTGGAGCGGCTGCCGCGCCCAGAGGAGCACGATCGACTGCATCTGCGGCTCGGCGGAGCCCTGCGCAGCGGCCGCGTCGTGCTCTCGACGACAACTATGGGCATTGGATACATCGATCCCGATGGTCCGGCGACGCTCATTCAGGCGCCGGAGCTTGTGGTGGAGCGGGGAGACAGGATCGGCCTGCTCGGCCCGAACGGAAGCGGAAAAACAACCTTGCTGAAAACCCTGATGGGAACGCTTCCGGCGCTCAGTGGTGAATACCAGTTGGGAACCAATGTCAAACCGGGCTACTATGCGCAGTCGCACGAGCAACTTCGGGGCAAGGGCAGCAGCACGACGCTTTCGGCGATCCTCGACACCGGTCCGATGAACGAGGAGTACGCCCGCACGTATTTGGGTCGTTTCCTTTTCACTGGCGACGATGTCTACAAGCACATCTACGAGTTGTCGGGGGGAGAGCGATCGCGGTTGGCGCTGGCGGCGCTGTTGCTGGAGCGGGCAAACTTCCTGATTCTCGACGAGCCGACGAATCACCTCGACATCCATGCCCGCGAGACGCTTGAAACAATGCTCAACGACTTTGAAGGCACGATCCTGTTCGTTTCCCACGATCGGTATTTCATTGACCGGATCGCGACGAAGCTGTGGATTGTAGAGGGCGAATCGATGAGCGTCGAACTCGGCAACTACACCGACTACCAGCGCGCGATCGGTCGTCGCGAGGCCGGGGAACTGGAACCCGAGCCGGCGGTTGCGCCGGAGTCGATCGAGCCGCTCGCCGGCGCCGACGTGGTGGTCACGGCCAAGGGCAAGCCGCGCCGCCTGACCGATTCCGCAATCCAGAAGGAACTCGGGCAGGTTGAGCGTGAAATCACGAAGCTGGAGGGTCGGCTCAACGAAATCAGCGACGCCCTGGCCGTAGCCAGCATCGATGAGGACGTCTCCGCGATCGAACGGCTCGGCGAGGAGTACGAGAAGACCCAGGCGGTTCTGGACGACTCCTACGCTCGTTGGGAAACGGCGACCCGCGCTCAACCGGTTGCGGTTTGAGCGTGCCTGACTTTGTCCTCGGCGTCACCGGCAACATCGCGACCGGGAAGTCGACGGTCACCGCGATGCTCGCCGAACTCGGCGCCACGGTCATCGACTCAGATCTGGTTTACCGGGAGCTCGTTGGACCTGGCCGGTCGCTTGTGGGTGAACTTGCCGCGCGCTTCGGGGAGGACATCGTTGCCGCCGACGGATCCCTGAATCGCCCGGCGCTCGGCAAAATCGTCTTCTCCGATTCCGATGCGTTGGCTGATCTCGACCGGATTGCGCATCCCGCTGTGATCGCCGAAGTCGATCGCCGTATCGCTGGAATCAATTCTGGCGTGGTCGTTCTCGATGCCGTGAAATTGATTGAGAGTGGACACGCCGATCGTTGCGATGCAGTTTGGCTCGTGGTCGCCGACCCTGATGTGCAGGTGACAAGACTAATGAAACGTAATAGACTTCCAGAGTTAGAAGCGAGACGGCGTGTGGCTTCCCAACCCCCCTTGGAGGCGAAGCTGGCCCGCTCCGATCGTGTCATCGATAACTCGGGATCGCGCGATGAGCTCCGTGAACACGTGGAACGCGCCTGGCTGGTGATTCAGGTTCACGACTCGACCGCAACCGGGTCACAATGAAGGGTCCTCAATTGGCCGAGAAGATTGACGTGTATTTCGATTATGCCTGCCCCTGGGCATGGGGTTCGCAGGTCTGGCTTGACGAAGTCCGTGAAGAGCTGGGTGACGATCTCGAAATCAACTGGCGCTACTTCCCGCTTGAGCAGGTGAACGCCCAGAGCCCGGAATTCAAGCTGTGGGAACAGCCCAACGATGGAGAATCGAGC
>JACCUV010000248.1 GCA_013698495.1 Chloroflexia bacterium | reverse complement strand
GCTCAAGGTTGGAGATCAACTGGCGACCATCGCGGCCCAGCACATCCTCGATCGACACGATTCGGTTACTCAGGGCCTGTAACGGCATGCCGAAGACGCTCATCGCGCCTATCGGCGTCAGATCGAGCTGCATTAACCAGGATGCGCCGGTGGACTGAGTGGTGGTCCAGGATTCATGGAGACCGGCCACGAAGTGTGGGAGCGTGAGACTTGGCACATCGGGTTTGACGGCGTTGCTCACTCGAAACGGCGATCCGAAGGTGAAGATAACCGGCGTCCCGACAAGCGGCAGTTCCCGCCGGAGGACGGGATCGGCGCCATGGTCGACATAACCGTCAAGTTTCAGCACCTGACCCAGAAGCGCTGGATGCAGTGCGCGCGAAACCTGCTCGAATTCGACGGCCCGGAGGTGAACCAATGGTCGATTGGATACAGCGTGTGTCACGGCTGACTCCGACGTGTGTTAGCCTCGATCCGGGATGATTTCGGCGGGCGCGCTGTCTTGCGGATCGTACCCGAGCATCGCCTTCGCATGCTCAATGTCCCAGAAACGACGGGGATTGTTGGAGATGCCATAGCAGAGCACCCAATCATGTTCGGTGGCGAGGCCCCGTTCCAGTAACTGGACGCAATCGCGGGGGCTCAGCCACACGGCTCGCATCCGCTTGCGCGTCGCCAGCTTTTCCGGATCGTGGTCGAATTCTGGCTTCCACAGATTCACCGGGTTCACCGGGTCGTCCTTGCCTCGCGTGCCGCCGATTCGCAGGCAGCAGGCCTTGAGACCGTGATGATCGACGTAATACCTGGCGATCGCCTCGCCGTAGGCTTTCGACACGCCGTACAGGGAATCAGGACGAATCTCGGCGGTGTGATCCCACACCCGCTGGTCGTCGAGTTCGAAGAGGTCCGGGGCGTTCTCGGTTTCGTACGTGCCGATCGCGTGGTTCGACGACGAGAATACCACCCGCTCGACGCCCGCCCGCCGCGCCGCCTCGAACACATTGTAGGTCCCGATCAGGTTGCTGTTGAGCACATCTTCCCAAGCCGATTCGACGGCGGAGGTGGCGGCGAGATGAACGACAGCGTCCGCGCCCTGGAAGGCGTCGACGAGCAAGTCGAGGTTCACGATGTCGGCGACGATATCGGCGTAGGGTCCCGGTTTGCGGGCGAGTCCCACCACGTCGTAGCGCGGGTCGCCACGCCAGGCATCGAGCGCCATTTTGCCGATGAGACCATCCGAGCCGGTGACGACTACTCGCGTGCGTCCTGTAACTCCTGAAACTCTGGTCATGCCCAATTGCTCTCAATCTGAATCATCGTGCCGATCCGGCTGGTCAAACCAGCCCGTCGAGCATAGGCTACCTGACGAGGCGGGCGCGCGCATCGGTTGTGTTTCATCGGAGAATGGTTTCGGGAACGACGATGCGCTCACGAATCGACATGTACACGGCAATGGAACGAACTCGACTGTGGGCGCCAGGCGTCGCGCTGGCGACGCTGATCACCCTCGTCGCCTTGGCGCTTGGACGTATCCAGGAATTGCTCTTCGACTTTGCCGCGCTTGAGCCCCTCGTGTTGGCCTTGCTGATCGGGTTGGCGGTGCGGGCCGCGTGGACTCCCCGCGCAGTCTTTTTACCTGGAATCGGAATTTCGGCAAAGCAATTGCTCGAATTCGCGATCGTTTTGCTGGGCGCGTCGCTCAACCTGGCCGCGATCGTCGATGCTGGAATGCAGTTGCTCGCGGCGGTTCTGATCAGCGTCTCGGTCACGCTGGTCGCGGGAATCGTGCTCGGTCGAGCCGCCGGTTTGGGTCCGCGGCTGGCGATTCTTGTTGCGGTTGGCAACGCGATCTGCGGGAACTCGGCGATCGCGGCCGTGGCGCCGGTAATTCGGGCCCGGAAGCAGGAGGTGGCGAGCGCGATTGCGCTGACCGCCGTGCTTGGCGTGGGCGTTGTGCTCGCGCTCCCGCTACTTGTCGGCGTCTTCGACCTGACCGACGAACGCTATGGCGTGGTCGCGGGGTTGACGGTCTACGCCGTGCCGCAGGTGCTGGCGGCGACGATCCCGGTCAGCGCCGAGGCCGGCCAGATCGCCAGCCTGGTCAAGCTGACGCGAGTCTTGCTGCTGGGTCCAGTTGTCGCCCTCTTCGCCATGTTGTATCGGAATAGGGATGAGGACGGCGCGTCCTCAGCGTCCAGACGATCGCTCGGCACGTTCCTGCCGTGGTTCGTGATCGGCTTCGCGGCGATGTCGTTGCTGCGGACGGCGTCTTTGCTGCCGGATCAAGTTGCGGAGATGGCGAGGGAGGCGAGCAAGCTGTTGACCTCGGTCGCGATGGCCGGGTTGGGCCTGAGCGTCGATTTGCGTTCGATCCGGGCCAGCGGGATGCGGGTCGGACTCGTCGTGATCGCGCTCACTATTCTCCTCGTCGCGATGGCGCTGACGATCGTGACGACGATGGGCATCGGTTAATTGCGGGGAGAATTGGCGGGCGCCCACGAGCCTCTCACTGGCTCCGGTTTGGTATGGTGAACGAGTGCACGCTCAGGAACCACCACGTGCGATCAGCGATCCCATCCGATCGGGAGGAGAACCGCGCCAGCGATGACGGATCGGGATGTCGAGAACGCGGTAAAGCCAGAGAGCGAAGTTCCCCAGGAAAACCACGTCCCGTCCCGGAAATCGTACTCGACCGTCCTGCTCGAACTGACTTTGCTGGCTGGCATCGTGGCCGCCGCGTTGGTGCTGCGATTCACCGGGATCACATGGGGAACAGGGTACTTCCTGCATCCCGACGAACTGTTCCTGACCTCGGTGCTGATCAATGTCAGCGCGCCGGCCGGAGTAAGTGAATACTTCGATTCCGCGACATCGCCGCTCAATCCGTTCAACCATGGGACGGGGTTCATTTACGGTACGTTTCCCCTGTTTGCCGCAAAGCTGGTGGCTTCTTTCACCGAATACACCGTTGTCAACAACGGTCACATCCCGGGCAGGTGGCTCTCGGCGCTGGCCGATACCGGCACAGTCGTCCTCGTCTGGTGGATCGGCCGGATGATGTGGAATCGCTGGACCGGTTTGCTCGCCGCCCTGCTGATGGCCTTCACAGTGCTCCACATCGGGGCGGCACACTACTTCACCACCGACGCCTGGTCGGCGTTCTTCGCCACGGCCTCGTTCGCGTTCGTGCTTGCTGGTTGGAGACACCGACGCTGGGTGTTTTTCGCGCTGGCCGGCCTGATGGTCGGGCTCGCGGCATCGTCCAAACCGACGTTGTTCGCAGCATCCGGGTTTTTGGTCCTGCCGGTGCTGGAGGCGGTTCGCCTCTATGGCTGGAGAGCGGTTGTTCCCCGGTGGCCAGAGTTCGCCGCCGATGACCATGACGAGGAACGGGATTTCCCGATCGTGCTCGCGTCGGCCCTGGCGTTGTTCGTGGCGATCTGGACGATCCGGATCGCCCAGCCGTACATGTTCGCCGGTCCGTCGCTCTTTTCATTCCGGCTCGACCCGAGGTGGGTCGCGGACATCGACTATTGGCGGAATGTGCAATCTGGCGTGATCGACTACTACCCCGGCATCCAGTGGACAGAGCGCGCGCCGATCGTTTACCACCTCAAGCACATGACGCTGTGGGGGATGGGACCGGGGCTGGCGATCGCCGCGCTCGGCGGCTTGAGTTGGCAATTGTGGAGAATTGTCACGGGTCGGCGCTGGCCGTCGTGGATTACGCTTGGCCTGGTGGGCTGGATCTGCTTCCACATCCTCTATTTCGGTATCGGCCTCGCCAAAACCCAGCGCTATCTGATGCCCGCTTATCCGTTTCTCGTCCTGCTCGCCGCGGCCGTGCTGATGGCAAGCCTGCGTTGGGCGTGGAGTCGGGGCAGTCTTCGCCTCCCCGGCGTCGGGTGGAGTTGTCGGGTTCCACGATGGTTGCATCCCGGTTTCGTGCTTCCCGCGATTGCGATCAGTAGCACGCTCTTTTACGGTGCTGCGTACGTTTCGATCTACTCATCCCCCCAGACCCGGGAAACCGCCTCGGAGTGGATCACGGCCAACGTGCCGGATGGCAGCACGATCGCCAACGAGTACTGGGATCTCGGTTTGCCGGTCGGCGTGCCGTCGCTCGCCGAGCGGACATACGATTTCGAGATCCTTCACCCGTACGCGGACGAAAACCAGGGCAAGCTTACCGGATTGATCGGGACGCTCCAACAGACCGATTACATCGTGCTCAGCAGCGACCGCTTGCGCGAGACGATCCCCCGGATGCCATGGCGTTATCCGATGGCGACCCGCTACTACGAGGCGCTCTACTCCGGCGAGTTGGGATTTGACCAGGTAGCCCATTTCACCTCGTTCCCCGAGTTATTCGGGATCGAGATTGACGATCGCTCCGCCGAAGAAGCGCTGACCGTTTACGATCATCCCGAAGTTACGATCTTTCGCAAATCCGAACGTTGGGACGTGCACGCGGCCTGGTACCTGCTCGACGAGGCCCTCGGTCATGGCGGTCTGGGCAACCTCCCAATTCAGACTCAGCCCGGCGCGATGATGCTGGATGCAGCCGACCGGCAGCTGGTGCGCACACAACCGGCGTGGAGTTCAATCTTCGACATTGGATCCATCGCCAACAGGTTTCCCGTCGTCACCTGGTATCTCGCGCTTCAAATCTTGACGTTGCCGGCAGTTCCCATTTTGTGGCGGGCAATGCCCTGGCTGCCGGATCGGGGATACGCGCTATCCAAAACGCTTGGCCTGTTTGCGGTGGCCTGGATTGCGTGGTGGTTGGCGTCGATCCGCGTACTTGAGTTTGGCCACGTGCCGATCGCCATCGGCTGGCTGGCGGTGTTTGTCGGAGGTGTACTGGCGATCCGATCTTGCGCGCCTCGACTTGTCGCCGATGCGCGTGCGACCTGGCGGTGGATCGTGGCGACCGAGGTCATCCTCGCCGGCGGCTTTCTGGTGGCCGTTTGGTCGCGGGTGCATCATCCCGATTTGTGGATTCCGGGCCGGGCAGGATCTCAACTCCAGGACATGGCGACCTTCAACGCCACGGCCCTCGCACCGTACTTCCCCGCCTACGACCCCTGGCTCGTCGATGGCACGATCCACGACTTCACGTTTGGGTTCGTGCCGTGGGCGGTGATGACCCGGTTGACCGGGATCGTGCCGGAGGTAGCCTTCTCGCTCAGCCTGGCCTCTCTCGTGGCGCTGGCTCTGCTCACATCCTGGATCGCGGCCAGCGTGTTGGCGGCTCGGGTGTGGAAGACAGGGACCCAGTGGGGACCGATCCTTGGCGGATTGTTGGCGCCGGTGTTGCTGTTCGGAATCGGTTCGTGGGGCATGGCGATGCGCGTTGGCTCCGGGGACTGGGGACCGAACTTCGAAGGATCCCTGCCCGACGCGATCGACGGAATCTGGTCCACATTCTCGTCACCGCCCATAGTGCCGGTGGGGTCATGGCTGGCGACCGATCGGTTCGTCGGGCCGGGGACGCTCGAATTTCCTTTGCTCAGCTTCCTGATCGGCGAAATGTCAGTGCATTTGTTGGCTACACCACTGTTCCTGGCCGGCATCGCAATGTTGTTCGGGTTCCTGACGCAACGTCCCGCGGCAATTCCCGTCGGCGGCCGGATAGCCGCGGCGCTCGACAATTCGCGTTCGCCGGCTGGTTTCCTGATCTGCCTCGGGATTGCGATCGGTTGGACCGGCGCCGCCAACCCATTGTTTGGCGTTGCATTGTTCGGCCTGAGCGGCATGCTCCTGTTCCTGGCGATCTGCTCCCGGCGTCTGTGGCGCGGGTCGTGGTTGATCTTAAGGGATTGGGGCGTCGCGCTGGTGACTACCGGGGCCGTCGCCACGCTTGCTGTTGTTCCGTTCATCCTTTCGCATGGGCGCCTTGCAACCACGACGCTGCCGCTGATTCAACCGATATCGGTCGACGACTTCATCGGTCATTTCGGAGCCGGATTCGCAATCGCTGTTGGGTACGTCCTGTGGCAAGTGTGGGGATTGGCTGCATCGACTCGCGAAATCGAGGGTGTCGGCTGGTTCGGTGTGGTCGGGTTCGGGTTGTTCGCAACTGCCGCACTTGGCCTCACCTACGTCGTCGGTCACCTGGCGATTTTCCTGCTCCTGCTCGTGTTGTTGAGCGGGTTCCTGGTGTGGCATCTTCACGACCACCTGTCTCACTTGATGGTGCTGGGTTCGATCGCGGCGGCGCTCGCGATGGGCATTGTCGCCAATCGCATGCTGATCGCAACCTGGACCCCCGAACAGAACATTCCCATGCAGTTGTCATTTGCGACCTGGTTGTTGCTGGCGACGGTAGTCCCGGCGATTGTGGCGCTGGCGGTACGGGCCGGCTGGGAGCGCGGTTCCGCGCTCCAAATGACGGCAAGACGCACGCTGACCTCCGCCTCGTTGGTCGCGATCGCGGTGTTGGTCGCCGTGGGCGCAGTCTATCCGGCGCTCGGCGTTCCCAACCGCCGCGATGCCCGGTTGGTTCAAACCTCGCCGACCCTTGATTCTTACGCTTTCATGGAAGGCGCTGCCCTCAACCTCAATGCCAACAATGGGCTGGTCGAGCCGTATGACCTCGCCGGTGACCTCGCGGCGATCGAGTGGATGCGCACCAACCTGAGCGGTTTGCCGACGATAATCGA
>JACCUV010000240.1 GCA_013698495.1 Chloroflexia bacterium | reverse complement strand
CTTCACAACACCGCTCAGAAATTAAAAAACCAAGTCCTGCTACTCCTTCAAAACGCTTTCGCGCTCGTAGTCGCGAATGCGGGTCTGGACGACCTGTTTCACGGTTTGAGCGGCGATACGTCCGAAGTTCTCCGGCGCGCGGGGAATCTTGACGACGTCGCCGACGACCGGCGCGGCCGAATACTCGTGTGCATCCGCAACGTTTATCTCGGTGTCAGGGTCCGTCACAGACTCGACGATGGTCTTGACCACCACGACCTGCATTTCGCCAGTCGCCTGATCGAGTTCGACCACGACTTCTTCGTCGGAGCCGGTTGATTTCTTGTAGACCGATGTCAGCGCCTGCTGAATGGATTGCAGCACGGCCTCGCGTGGAATGCCGCGTTCAGCGGCAATCTGGGCGATCGCGGTGTAGAGATCGCTCTTCATCCCGCGCACCTCCTGAAGTTGAATAAGCAAAGAGATCGGCGCCTGGGGTTTTGCAATCGAGTGGGTCGTTCCCGGAACAACACGAAACGCGGGCGCAGGCCCACGTTTGATCCCACCGAGATCGATTAGGCACGTGAACTTTAGCACTTTTGGCCCCCGGATTCAATGGGTGAAACCGTTCCACCCGCTCCTGCGTGCTATAAATAGTCGGCTTTGCGCGTGACTTTCTTTTGAAACCATCGTCTCGCGGCATCGGTTCATCCATTCGCGGCATCGGTTCATCCATTCGGTTGGCTCCCGAGATGGCATTGCTTCCACTGAAAATCTTATTCGTCGCCAGACCGCTTCGGCGCCGTCGTTCCACCTGGCGCCACACTCCAAATCGGCACACACGGCCACGAAAGGACTCATGACCGATCCGGGTTTGAATCAACGGCTCCGGCAGCGATCGCGCCGGGCTGGCATCATGATCGGAATCTCCATGGCGTTGACCATCGCCGTCCTCGTCGGGGGATTCTCATTGATCTACGCCGCGTTGGACGACACGGTCGGTGACTTCATTTCGCGCGATGTGCCGGCGCCGATCATCCCCACCACGCCAACCGAGCAAACAGTTGCTTCAACAGATACAGAAAGTGAAGAGCTGGAGGCCGAACCTGAACCATCCGACGACCCCGAGCCCGAACCGCCTGTCGAGGCCGAGGAGCCGGAGGAAGCTGAAGCAACTGAAGAGGATGAGGAGGATTCCGATGGTTTCGCGGCTGACTTTCTTTCTTCAGAGCAAGCGCAACTGAACTTTCGATCGGAGCCCTCGACGGCTGGCGGTCAAAGTACGGTCATTACGTTGCTGGATGAGGGGACACCGTTGCAATTCACTGGCGAAACGCAGTCCTCCGACGATCCCGCGGTGGACGGCGCCGACGGGTGGATGCTGTTCGAGTTGGAAGATGGCACCGAAGGGTGGCTTCGCGCGATCGACGTCCTTGAAGTTGAACCGTAAACCCACGGGAGGGAGTGACCGAACATGCAGCACGTCACGATTGTTGGTCTCGGACTCATCGGCGGATCGATTGGGCTTGCCTTGCACCGATGGTCGACTCAGAACGGCAACGCTCTGCACCTGACCGGCTTTGATGATGACATGGGCAAGCAAAGTCGCGCCAAGCAAATGGGCGCGGTCGACGACACCGAGTGGTCCTTGAGCAAGGCCGTCAGCAGCGCCGATGTCGTGATCGTGGCGACGCCGGTGGGCGTCATGAAAGAGGTCTTCGAGAACATCGGCGGTCATCTCAAAACGGGTGCGATTGTCACTGACACCGGTTCGACGAAGACCGACGTGCTCGAATGGGCCAAGTTGCTGCCCAGCCAGGTCAGTTTTGTCGGCGGCCACCCGATGGCAGGCAAGGCGGAGAGCCTCGAAGCGGCCGACGCCGACCTGTTCAACGGCGCGACATGGGTGGTCTGTCCATCGGTGACCGCCTCGGAGTCGGCGATTCGAAACGTGTTGGGGATTATTGCCGCCACCAACGCCGAGGCCTTTTTCGCCGATCCCGTCGAGCATGACGGATACGTTGCCGGCATTAGCCACCTTCCGTTCCTGGTGGCCGCCACGCTGGTCGACGCCGTTTCCTCCGATCCGAGTTGGCGCGATATGAAATCGCTGGCCTCGTCGGGTTTCAAGGACACAACCCGCCTGGCGCTCGGCAGTCCCGCGATGCATCGAGACATCCTGCTTACCAACGGTCCGGCCGTGGTGCGCTGGATCGACCAGATGATCGCATCGCTGCAGAGATCGAAGTCGCTGATTCAGGGCGACCAGGAAGTTGCCAGCAACGAGTTGCTGGCGTTCCTGGACAGGGCTCAGGATGAGCGGGCCAAGGTCGAGGTCCTGAAGGGCCGGTCCGATGAGCAGCAGACCGAGGGTTCGTCGCTGGAGTCGCAGACGATGTCCGACCAGATGAGCCGGATGTTTCTCGGCGGATTCGGGCGCAAGCGCGGCAAGGAAGGACGGAGGACTGACGGGCAGGATCGACGCTCGGGGTGAGCTACGGCACGATGCTCCAGCTGTCTGGAAGCTGATAGTGAAACAGGGAGCGCGTCGGGACGCCGCGTTCGCGAATCCGGCCCCGGCCCTTGCGCTGGAGTTCGGCGTAGCTGTTCTGGATTTGAATGATGCGACGTTCGCCGAGATTGACGACGACCAATCCCAGATGGGCCGGGATCATGCTTCGCGATCTTGAGGTGGCGTCGACAATTCGGAATGCGCGATGATCCAGATCGACTACGTTCGCGACGATCGGTTCGTATTCGGGTGAGAGCGCATCGACGTTGTGCTCATCGAACATCAGCAACCCAAGCACAACGCTATCGATCCACGCCGCATCATATCTGTGCGCATGTTCCAGCAGATCCGCGATTGATTCCGGTCCCTTGCTGCAAGCAGCGGCCACAGCCTTCAATCCATGGGCAGGACCCACAAAACTCACTGCTCCGGTGCCGTCCACCACATTGAATCGAAACAACGACGTCGCCACGAACGCTCCCTGGACCCGCTTCATGCATACAATTGGCGCCGAAAGCCGAAGCTGACCACGCCTTGGGCTCGTACTGTACCATAGGCTGGAGGCGGTTCCGCCTCACGAAAAAGGACCGTTTCCATGCATTCACCTCCTGTGGATACACCTGCAGACGACAATTCGGGAAAGTCTCGGCTCGATCGCGAACTGGACGAGATATTGTCGAAGGACGAGAATATCCGGCTGCTGCCTCCACCTCCCAAGCCAATCCGCCCGCGGACGAAAGCGCCTCGATCGGCGCCGACAATGGGCACGACGATTCCACCACAGTTCCAGAAGTTGCTCACAGCGCCAATCGTGATTGCACTCGCCCTGGCGGTGCTCGCGTTGCTCATCTCCGACCTGTCTCCGCTCTTCGCAAGTCTTTTCTGCCTGGCGGCGGTGATCTGTATCGTGCATCCGATTTTCCAGCAGATGCGGCGAAAGTCGACTCCGCCAGACACCCGCATGTGGCGAGGACAGGTCGTCGACGTTCGATCCGAGCCCAATACATCTCCAATCGATGGCGTGCGGGCATGGTGGAAGTCGCTGAAACGATGACATTTCGTCTTCTCGATCAGGAGAAATGATTCGGTATGCCAGAGATTGTGTCCGATATCGTCGATGTCTACGTTTTCCGGCGATTGAACGCTCGCGTCCAGTTTCTCCTTTTGCAGCGCAAGTCAAACGTTCCGCTCGGCAACACCTGGCAGTCGTTTCACACCCAGATTCAGGGCCACGAATCGACAATCGGCGCGGCGCGGCGTGCCGTGCAGGAGCTGGCCGGGCTGAATATCAGCGAAGTCTATTCGGCGGACTACATCAACGAATTCTTTGATGACACACGGGACGTCGTGGTCCTCGCTCCCGTTTTGGCGGTCAATGTGAGTCCGCAGGCTCCGGTGACGCTCGGCCACGAACTCAGGGAGTGCGCCTGGTGGGACACCAAACAGGCGGTCGGTCGACTGCCGTTCGCCGGTCAACGTTGGGCGGTTCGCCACATCGACGAGTTGATGAGCATCGGCCACGCCGAGTCCCAACTGTATCGACTGCAACTTCCAGACGAAACGGCGTCTCCCTCACGCTCGTTGGTGGAGGAAGACGCGGCGGCGCACGCGATCGAGGAATCCGATGGCGAGGTTACGGCGAACGAGGTTGAGGACTACTCCAGACCGGCGCCTGACGCAACCAACCTGGACGAAGAAGACAGCTATACGCGTCCCCGGTCGGACGAGTCCGGTGATGAGAGCACCCCGGGCGAGGACGACGACGTTCCAGCGGAAGAAGAGTCCGAGCAGCGCCGTGACCGATTGCGAACAGATGTTCCACTTCACGACGATTAGCCCTATACTTGTGGGCCAGACATGTGTGTTCCGCGCATCGGAGTTGTGATGCCCAAGTTCCAGATCGTATCCGACCTGCGCCCCACCGGGGATCAACCGACCGCGATAGCCGAACTGAACGCAGGCGTCGCGGCGGATGAGCGGATCCAGACGTTGCTGGGCGTCACGGGTTCGGGCAAAACCTTCACGATGGCGAATGTCATTGAGCAGGCCAATCGTCCTACCTTGATTCTCGCCCACAACAAGACACTCGCCGCCCAACTTTACAGCGAGTTCAAGGAGTTCTTCCCGCGCAATGCGGTGGAGTACTTCGTCTCCTATTACGACTACTACCAGCCAGAGGCGTACGTCGCCCGCACCGACACCTTCATCGAGAAAGATTCGGACATCAATGAGGAAATCGACAAACTTCGGCATGCCGCGACGCGAGCGCTGCTGACGCGGCGCGATACGCTGATCGTGTCGTCAGTGTCGTGCATTTTCGGGCTCGGCACTCCAGAAGAGTACGCGAACACCACTGTCGACTTGCGGGTAGGGATGCGGGTGCGACGCGATCGGGTGATTCGCCATCTGATCGACATTCAATACGACCGCAACGACATGACGCTTACGCGCGCCACGTTCCGGGTTCGCGGCGATACGTTGGAGGTCTACCCGGCCTACGAAGACATCGCGGTCCGCGTCGAGTTCTTCGGCGATGAGATTGAGCGCATTTCGGATGTCGACCCATTGACCGGCGAGATTCTCACCGAGCGGCCAGACATCGCGATTTACCCGGCGCGGCATTTCGTGACGTCGTCGGAGAAACTGACGAGTGCGATCAAGGACATCGAGCAGGAGCTTGAAGATCGGCTCAATGAGTTCGAGACCCAGGGGAAGGTGCTTGAGGCGGCACGACTCCGCCAGCGCACGATGTACGACATTGAGATGATGCAGGAAACGGGGTTCTGTTCGGGAATCGAGAACTACTCGATGCATATTTCCCGGCGCCAATTTGGTGAGCAACCGGCCACACTCCTCGACTACTTCCCCCGAGACTTCATGCTGTTTGTCGATGAATCACACATGACCTTGCCGCAGGTACGAGGAATGCACGGTGGCGATCGGTCGCGCAAGGATGTCCTCGTCGAACACGGATTCCGTCTGCCATCGGCGCGCGAGAATCGGCCCCTGACGTTCCAGGAATTCGACGGTATGATCCATCAGGCGGTGTTTGTTTCGGCCACGCCTGGTCCGTACGAGTATGAGCATTCTTCGCGGGTCGTCGAGCAGGTGATTCGTCCAACAGGGCTGATCGATCCCGCCGTCTCGGTGCGCGCCACCAAGGGCCAGATCGACGATCTGTTGGGCGAGATCAACACTCGCGTGGCGAGGGGCGAGCGGGTGCTGGTGACGACGCTGACAAAGCGGATGGCGGAGGATCTGGCCGATTATCTCAAGGAAATGGGCGTGCGCACCCACTACCTGCACAGTGAAATTGACACGTTCGAGCGCATCGAAATTCTGCGCGACCTCCGCCTTGGAATCCACGATGTTGTCGTGGGCATCAACCTGTTGCGCGAAGGGCTTGACCTGCCCGAAGTATCATTAGTTGCTATCCTCGATGCGGACAAGGAGGGTTTTCTCCGGTCCGAGGGGGCGCTGATCCAGACCATTGGACGGGCGGCGCGCCATGTCGATGGACTCGTCGTCATGTACGCGGACACCATGACGCGCTCGATGAAAGCGGCGATCGACGAAACGTATCGACGCCGGCAAATGCAGATCGAGCACAATGAGGCGCACGGCATCCAACCGCGCGGTATCGTCAAGGAGATCAGGGATCTCACCGACCGCGTCCGTGCCGTTGCCGAAGAACATGCCGAATATGTGACCGGAGATTCCGGCACGGGCGTGATTGCCCACATCCCGCGCGACGAGCTGATGCGGATGGTGAAGGACCTCGAATCCCGGATGAAAACGGCGGCGAAGAACCTGGAGTTCGAAAAGGCCGCCTTGCTGCGTGACCAGGTCGTGGAACTCCGGCGCATCGTCGAAGTCGACCCGGTCAAGGTCGGAACCTGATTGCCAAAATCAGCTTCGGGAGAATTCAAACCTCAACCTGAAAGGACCTTTGAAATGACGTTTGTCGAGCAATTTCGGGCACCACGTTGGCTTGCCCTGGCAGCTGCGGCGTTGATCGCCACATCGACGCGACAAGGCGCGGTGGCACAGGACGCGACGCCACCTCCCGGCGATACGGAAATCACCACCCAGCTTCCCGCCGTGGACCTGCCGACGATGAACGAGCAAGGATTTGTGTTCGAGC
>JACCUV010000225.1 GCA_013698495.1 Chloroflexia bacterium | reverse complement strand
TCAAGGAAGAACTGGGCCTCAACAAATCGATCTTTGCCCAATACGTGGACTATATGTGGAACCTGGCGCAGGGCGATCTGGGCAGGTCGCTCGTCAATCGCGCTCCCAACTGGGAACAAATCCAATTTGTCTTGCCGCATACACTCGAGCTGACCTTCGTTTCAATCCTCATCGCGCTGCTGCTGGGCATTCCCACCGGCGTGATCACCGCGGTCAAGCGAAATACATGGGTTGACTATCTGGGCCGGATCCTCTCCCTGGCCGGGCTATCGGCCCCGGCCTTTTACATCGGCATCCTGCTCATCTACGTCTTTTCCGTGAGACTGGGGTTATTTCCGGCGATCGGAGCCGGGGATTTTTCCGATCCCGTCGACAACCTGAGATCGCTCGTTTTGCCTGCGATCACGCTGGGACTGGTCGAAACCGCCTATGTCGCGCGGATGACGCGATCGGTGATGCTCAACGTGCTCTCGGATGACTACGTGCGGACGGCGCGGGCGAAGGGCCTGACCGAACGTGTGGTGCTGATCAAGCACGCGTTGCGGGCTGCCCTGGTGCCGATCGTTTCACTGGTCGGATTGTTCACGGTGGGATTGATCGGGAGTTCGGTGCTGACCGAAGAGGTGTTCGCCCGGCCGGGTCTCGGCAGCCGCATGGTGGGAGCCACCGAACAACGCGATTACACGCTGCTGCAGGCGATCATGGTCGTCTATGCCCTGATAATTGTGTTCATCAATATCATCGTCGACCTGATCTACACGTTGGTCGATCCACGCGTGAGGAAATCGTAATGGGCCAGACAGACGCCGCCCTTGGCGCGGAGTTAGCCGCCTCGCCCGGTTCGCCATCGCCGATCAAGCTCGTGTCGCAGCGGCAGCGGGCGTGGCGCACATTCAGCGCCAACCGGTCGGCCCTGGTCGGCCTCGTGCTGATCGTGTTCATCGTGCTCGTCGCGCTTTTGGCGCCGTTGATTTCGCCACACGATCCTACCGATCAAAGCACGATCGACCGTCTGCAGGATCCTTCGAGCACATACCTGCTGGGCCGCGACGATTACGGTCGCGACGTGCTCTCCCGGATCATTTACGGCACGCGGGTCGCCCTGGTCATCGGTGTGCTCTCGGTGTTGCTGGGTGGCGCGATCGGCACGGTGATCGGAATTGTGGCCGGGTACTTCGGCGGCAAGATCGAGGCCGTCCTGATGCGCCTCGTGGATGTGTTGTTGTCGTTCCCGGATTTGATCACCGGACTGTTGGTGATGGCGGTGCTGGGCTCGGGTCAGGTGAAGCTGGTGATCGCAATCGGGTTGACGATCGCCCCCCGCTTTGCCCGGATCGCCTATGGACCCACACTCGCCCTCAAGGAAAAGGAATTCGTCGAGGCGGCCCGAGCGCTCGGCCAAAAGAGCCGGATCATCCTCAGCCGCCACATCCTGCCGAACGTCGGTGGCGAGTTGCTGGTGCTGGGGAGTTTATGGACGGCCTCGGCGATCAGGCTCGAAGCCAGTCTCAGTTTCATCGGGCTGGGCGTGCCGCCGCCGACCCCGACCTGGGGCCAGATGATTCGCGACGGCACCCGCTATCTCGTCGACTTCCCGTTGCTGAGCCTGGCGCCCGGTTTGGCGCTGTTAATCACGGTCTTCGCCTTCAATCTCGTCGGCGACGGCTTGCGGGACGTGCTGGATCCGCGCGCCTCGAAGTAGCGCCAGCGCAGGCGCAGTGTCGACCGCACAAGCCACCAAACCGGCGGTGGAGGGTCTTGTGCCCTCCATCAGTGCGCTCCTTGCCCAACGCACCGGTTTGGGTCACGATTGCCGCCACACGTAAAGCGGCCACTACCAGGCGCGGCGTAGATTCGGTTGTTGTTGCAAAGGGGCATTAGTGTCGAGTTCGGTGATTGTGATTGGTGGTGGAATTAGTGGGACCGCCGCCGCCTGGGAACTGGCGCGCCACGGCGTTTCGGTCACGTTGCTCGAACGCGGCGACCTCGCCAGCATGGCCTCGGGCTGGACCCTGGCCGGTGTCCGCCAATCGGGCAGGCATCCCGCCGAGCTGCCGCTCGCCAAGGCCGCGATTCGGCGCTGGGAGACTCTCGACAACGAACTGAATCAGGACATCGAGTACCGGCAGCACGGCAACCTGCGCCTGGCCCTCACTCCGAACGACGTTCCGGCGATTCAACAGGTGGTGGCCGACGCCAATGCCGCAGGCATCGCGGCGACGTGGCTTGATGGCGCCGACGCAGTGCACGAGGTGGCGCCGGCCCTGACGTCCAATCTGGTGGGTGCGTCGTTTTGCCCGACCGATGGTCACGCCAATCCGCAATTGACGGTGCTGGCGTTCGCGGAGGCGGCGAGGCGAGCCGGGGCCGAGATCAGGACGGGCGTCGAGGTGCTCGGCATCGAAACCGACGGCCGGCGCGTGACCGGGGTCAAGACAACGATGGAAACGATTTTTGCGGAGCGCGTGATCGTCGCCGCCGGTGTCTATGCGCCGCGATTGCTCGATCCGCTGGGCATCCACATCCCATTCACTATCGTGGTCGTGCCAGGCATCCAGACCCAACCCCTGGAGCCGATGCTGGATCAGGTGTTGGGGATTCCAAGCGGTGGGTTCGCCGGTCGCCAGCAAGCCGATGGCCGGTTCCGGATCACCGGTTCGTCGACTCCGTGGACCGCCACCGATCACAACGCAGACAACGTGATGCCCACCCTTGGTCAGGTCGGGAACGTGGTGGCGTGGTCGACGCGGCTGATACCGGCCCTCGCCCAGATTCGGGCGACGCGGATCTGGGGCGGACTGATCGACAAGACGCCGGACGCGCTGCCGGTGATCGAGGCGACGCCGGAAGTCGAGGGTCTGGTCGTGGCGGCGGGATTCAGCGGGCACGGCTTTTGCCTTGGACCTGTTACGGGGGAGATTCTCGCCGACCTCGCGACCGAGGGAGTCACCCGCCATCCGATCGGGCCGTTTGCGCGGGCTCGACTGGATGAGGTGACGGAGGCGGAAGCGGTGACGTTGCACGGGTGAGACCGTCCAGTTTGAACCCATGCCCGGAGCGCGTTCACGGACTCTTCACATCCGGCGCCTATACTTGGCGAAATGTGAGTTTGCGGCCATCGCTTGAAGGAGTAGGTGTGAACACGTTTCAACCAGCCGCCAGGAATGATGAATCGGGCGCCGGATCGGGTCTGGTCACCGGCTTGAAGATCACCACGGCGTTTCTGGCGATCGGGTTGCTCGTTCAGGCATGGCTCGGGAGCAGCGGGTACTTCAATCGCGAACCGGACCTGATCACGATTCATGAAATGCTGGGCAATCTGTTCTTCCTTGGCGCGATGGTCCAGATCGTACTGGCATTTGTGGCGACGCAGAAGAACCTTGCGCCGAAGGTACTGCTGTACGTCTCCGGCCCGATCCTGCTGGCGAGCGTCGCCCAGATCGGTCTCGGGTACGCCGGTCGCGAAAACGCCGGCGCCATGGCCTGGCACCTGCCGAACGGCGTGCTGCTGATGGCGCTGTGCACGGTCGCGCTCATTCAGGTGTGGGGCCGAACCATCACGCGCGCCTGAGGCGCCCTCACATCGAGCCGTCACGGGCGGACTCCCCATACATCTCGGTCTGTTAGATGTCCGTCATGCCGGGGGGTACCGCCCCTACGACAATTGGCGCACTGGGTGTTCGTCTGACTTTCGCAACGTCGCGTGGTTGTTTACACTTGGACGAGCATGCTCAACCGCCGGTGGGAATCGGCTCGACCCGGACCGGGACGATTTCAAGGCGCGTCCTGGTGTGTCTGTGACCGCGCCAGATTGTAAGGAGACTCCATGCAACAGTCGGCCAACGGCATTCTGAATCGCGCGATCCGCGTCGCCAAGCTCGATCTGCCGGTGTATCGCGAAATCGCCCAGGATAGCAAGGCCACGACTGAGGCGGCGATCGTGGTCGCCGTCGTCGCCGTGGCGTCCGGGATCGGCGCCCTCACCGAATCGTTCGGGGTCGTTGTGGTCGCGATCGTCGGCGCGTTCCTGGGATGGATCGTGTTCAGTGCGATGACCTACTTCTTTGGCAAGAACATCTTCGGCACACCGACGACTCAGGTGGACGTGGAAACGCTGATGCGGACCCAGGGGTATGCACGAGTTCCGGGCATCCTCGCGTTCTTCGGCTTTATTCCGGTGCTTGGCTGGATTGTGGCGATCATCGGCAGCATCTGGGCGCTGGTGACGGCGATCGTGGCGATCCGGGAGACACTCGTGATCAGCACCGGGCGGGCCATCATCGTCGGCATCATCGCGGCGATCGCGAGCGGAATTGTGCTCTTCATCCTCGCTCTGATCTTCGGTGTGGACTCCACGACGATCATATAGGCGGATTCGCAACAATCAGGTTGGCCGTCATGGTCCCTCGTTCTTCGGGAGGCCACTACCATGCAATGTTGATTTGAAAGGTCCGCCTGCCCGTGTCCGGTCGTTCCGAGATCGAAATCCGCAACGTCGAGCCTGAGGAATTCATCACCCTCGGCATCAGCAGCTACGCGTTTGGCAAGTCACCCGCGAAACGCGACCTCGAACAGGCGCGGAAGCGGATCAAGTATTTCGAACACAGCCAGGGGCTGGCCGTATTCGAGGATGGCCAACCGCAGACATCGTGCGCCGTGCACACGATGTCCGAGAACGTGCGCGGCAAGGTGTTCCCGATGGGCGGTATCGGCGGCGTCGCCACGTTTCCGCAAGCGCGGCGCAAGGGTCATGTCCGGAAGATGATGACGCGCAGCTTCGAACTGATGCACGAGCAGGGGATGCCAGTTTCGAGCCTGTACCCATTCCGCGATTCGTTCTATGAGCGGCTCGGCTACGCGGAGTTCGCGAGAAACAGGTTCGCGACGCTGAAGCCGGAGCACCTGACCGCGCTGCTGCGGGCATCGCTGCCTGGCGAGGTGGAGCAACTGGGAATCGCGGATTGCTTTGACG
>JACCUV010000198.1 GCA_013698495.1 Chloroflexia bacterium | reverse complement strand
TCGATCACCGCCAACGCCGCGATCAATCGCGATTTCTACGCCCGCGCGCTCGGATTGCGCCTCGTCAAGAAAACCGTCAACCAGGACGCGACCGACGTCTACCACCTGTTCTATGCCGACGAAACGGGTTCGCCGGGGACGGACGTGACCTTCTTCGAGATCCCCCATGCGGCGCAAAACGTTCCCGGCCGCGGTGAGATTAACGAAATCGCCCTTCGGGTACCCGGCCAACAAGCGCTCGAATGGTGGATCCGTCGCTTCGACGTGCTCGGCATCGGGCATGGCGAATTCAAGAATCGGGCCGGATTAACGGCCCTGCCCTTCACCGACCCGGAGGGTCAGCGCCTGGCGTTGATCGACGAAGGCGACGATCCCGCGATACCGGGCGGCACGCCGTGGTCTCTGGCGACGGTTCCGGTCGAGGTCGCGATTCGCGGTCTCGGCGCGATCACGATTTCGACGATGCGGCCGGATCCAACCCTGATGGTGCTGACCGAGATTCTGGGATTCCGGATCAAGGAAGACGTCTCAGATGCCGCGATGCCCGGAGACCGCGACGTGCTGCTCGAAACGGGCGCGGGTGGACCCGGCTCGTACCTGATCGCGCAGGTCCGGCCCAATGATCCCGTCGCCCGGCAAGGCCGCGGCGGTGTCCATCACGTCGCCTTTCGTGTTCCGAATTTTGAGGCGCACGATGCCTGGAATGAGCACCTGCGCGCGGCCGGCATCCAGGTCACACCGGTAATCGATCGCTTCTACTTCCGGGCGATGTACTTCCGGGAGCCTGGGGGAGTGCTGTACGAAATTTCATCGGACGGACCCGGCTTCCTGGACGATGGGGAATCGAAGGCGACCCTCGGCGAGAAGCTGGCCTTGCCGCCGTTCCTCGAACCGAATCGCGCCGAAATCGAGGCCCGAATCGCGCCGCTCGACACCAGCGTCGAAATCACGACTCGCGAGTATGGCGAGGCTCTGTCGGGGGTAACTGGATGACCGCATTGTCGAACCGGCATCCCCACGGGAACCAGCCATTGCTGGAGGCGGGTCACGACCTGGAAGACGCAAACGGGGTCGTGATCCTGCTTCACGGCCAGGGCAGCCCGGCGGCCAACATCATTCGTCTCTGGCAAACCCTCGCTCCCGACCCGGAGAGCGAGCAGAAGATCGCCTGGTTCGCGCCCCAGGCCGACAACAACGCCTGGTACCCGTATCGCTTCCTGGTTCCGGTGGAGCAGAACGAACCGCATTTGAGTTCGGCCCTGGCGAAGATCGACGAATTGGTCGATGCCGCCGTCGAACTCGGCATCCATTCGAAGCAGGTGGCGCTGGTCGGGTTTTCGCAGGGCGCGTGCCTCGCGCTGGAGTACGTGGCGCGAGGATCGCGCGCGGTCGCGGGGGTAGCAGCCTTCGCCGGGGGCCTGATCAGCGATCCGAATGTGGCGCGCTTGCCGATTCCCGGTCTCACCGGCACGCGGGTGTTCCTCGGCGTCGGCGAGCTGGACGATCACATTGATGTTGCGATCGCGGCAACGGCCGCACGGTTGCTCGGCGAGGCTCAGGCGACGGTCGACTTCCGGACCTACCCGCGGATGCCGCACACGATCCTCGACGCCGAGATCGTCGCCGCCCGTGAGCTGGTCGCCAGCATCCCGATCATCGGCCCAAGACCGGCGGTTTCTTAGCCGGCCTGGCGTCTTGGGCTCGAGACGACCGTCGATCGGCCCGCCCACCACTGGCGGGCGGCATTGCCGATCGCGACGACAATGGCGCTAAAGACCAGGAAGCCGACCGCGATCGCCAAGGTGTAGATGCCGACTCCTGCCCAACCTGCCTCCTCGCGCGGATCGAGGAAGGGATACGGGTACCAATCGACAAATGGTCCGCGCAGGAGCGAGACCGCGCAAAATGCCAGTGGATAGAGGGTCCACAGCGCAGCACGCTTGATCGCAAGGCGGTGGGCCGGCGGGACAATTAACCAGTCGAGGAACACGACCAGCGGCATCAGTTGGTGCAGCACATCGGTGGCCCATGGGTAGTTGTAGACAATGCCGGTGTCGTTCGCGCTGGTCGGCAAGGTGGCGTGAACAATACCGGTCGTCGCCATGTAGGTCACGATCGCGCCGCGCACGAAATCCCAGCGTGGTGAGTCGCCTTCGACACGCCACAGTTTCCAGGCGCCAATCAGCAAGACGACGGCGGCGGCGACGTTGCTTTGGTAGGTGAAGAGGAAGAAGAAGCTGCCGGGGCTCAGGAACGGATCGTCGAAGCTGCGGGTGAACTGGGCGACGATCGCCACGATCGCAACCACCGCGAAGGCCGCTCTGCCGATGGCGTAGAAGCGGCGTTTTTCGATGCCGGACTTCAATATGTTCAACCCTTCGCTCGGCGGGAATCGCATTCACGCCAGAGTATTGGCGCGCGATCAGGACCGGAATTTGCAAGCAGTCGGCGTCTATCTGAAGGGCTAGCCGAACACACGAACCTCCCGAAAGGGCCAGTCGGATCCCAATCCCTGAATGCTAGCATGGGCGGACGTTCTTTACGTGTGCAGTTGCACCAGCTCCGAAACGGACTGCATCCGCAACCAGAGGAGGTTCCATGATTACCCGGTTCGACCGCGTCGCGCTTGACTTGCCAAAACCCAAATCCCCGAACGCGAATGGCGCGTCGCTCGTCCAGGAACTGCTTGGCGGCAAGTTCGGCGAAATGTCGACGCTGATGAATTACACCTACCAGTTGATGAATTTCCGGGGTCGGGATCAGAAAGAGGCGCGGCCATTCTACGACCTAATCGGGAATATCGCCGCCGAAGAACACAGTCACGTCGAATTGGTGACGTACACCATCAATATGCTGCTGACCGGTACGAGTGAGCGAAGCACCGACCCTGCAACAGCGCCACTCGCGGCCGCCAACGAGTCCCGGAACTCCTATCACTTTCTCGCCACCGGCCAGACCGCCCTGCCGATGGATTCGATGGGTCGGCCATGGACCGGCGACAATGTCTTCTCCAGCGGCAATCTCAAGCTCGATCTGCTACACAATTTCTTCCTGGAGTGTGGCGCGCGGGCCGGCAAGATCCGGGTGTACGAGTCGACCGACGATCCCACAGTGCGCGCCATGACAGGCTTCCTGCTGGTCCGTGGCGGCGTCCACATCGTGGCCTACGCGCGGGCGCTGGAAGTGTTGACCGGAGCCGACCTCAGCAAACTCTTCCCGATTCCGGACATCAGCAACAAGATGTTTCCGGAGGCGAAGGTCCACGAGGACAAGGGTCTCCACCTCAAACTGTTTCGCAACAATCCCAAGGACTTCGCGCGAGTCGCCGAAGTGTTCAAGGGTTCGCATCCCGAAGACGGACTCAAGTTGGTCGTCGAGGATGGCATGCCCAAGGGCGCGCCACCGCCGGATCTCCCGGCGGAACCACAACTGACCGCGCCGGGTTTCGGCGCAATGGACGAGGAAATGATGCAGGCCCTCGTCAAACGGTTGGAAAGTGCCGGATAGGCGCGGCAACAGAACTCAGCTACTACTCGGCAGCGCTCTATTTTGCGCGCCAATCGAGACTGTTCCTATCGCCTGATACAAAGTCGACCAGAACTGACTGGGTTGTTCGGTCCAGACTTTATGATCGAGACCTGCGTACGCTGGCGCGTGGGGCACTTCGGCAGGCTCAGGGCGGGGAATTCTTTCTTCCTTCGGCAGGCTCAGGACCAGAATGACGGCTGCGATAGAAGTTGCCTACGTTCGTCGCTCAGTTGCGGCAGGCGCCATCTCGTCCGGTAAGCGGTACGCGCGGAACAGGACATAGCCGATAAGGACAAGCAAACCGGCAACTGGACCGACGAGCCGGATGCCCA
>JACCUV010000181.1 GCA_013698495.1 Chloroflexia bacterium | reverse complement strand
CTGATGACGCTCCGCCACTGCATGGTCTTTCTCGATATCGCCGACCCGCACGCCACCAACGTCAGGGGCGGTGTCCAGCGCGAGGACGGTTCGTGGCTACTGGAGGGTGGGTTCCCCGCCCACGAGTTGCGCGAACTCTTCGAGATCGAGACGTTGCCCGGTGAGGAGGAGGGCCGGTCCGAGACGAGCGGCGGATTCGTGATGGACCAGCTTGGCCACATCCCGGACACCGCCGAAGCGTTTGTCTGGGATCGCTCCCGGTTCGAAGTCGTGGATATGGACGGAATGCGAATCGACAAGGTTATAGTCGAGGAAATGAGTCCTCGCGCCGACGCCGCTCCAGCGGTATCGACCTATTAACTCGAGACTCCTGAAGCACAACCGAGCCAGTGGGTCTCGTAGGGGCAGTCCGCCCGTGCTTTCGCGTTGTCGCATCGATTGGTTGACGCCGGGTGCTCACCCGAACATTTTGATGCACACAACAGTTTATGCGTCCTCAACTGGCGGCTCGACATCCTTTCGCGCCGCCCAGACGCGAGCCCAGTCGTTCGCGGCGGGTGCGAAATCAGGCGAGTCCGCGGCATCGTCCAGTTCACCGTAGCGCACGCGCTCGTACCGGCGCGGCAGGTCGATCAATGGCGCCGACACGCCGGACCACACCGCCCGCAACCGCGCCGCAAAATCCTCGGCGGTTTCGGCCTCCCTCCTCCCCACACCCTGACGGAGGGCGAGGGTCTCGAGGTAGAGCATGGTTTCGCGGATTCCCCCTGGCGGGCGGTCGAGATCGAGCTTCGGCGGTTTCCTCGCTCGCTGCTTGCGACGGAAGAGGTCGCGAAGCTGTTGCCTGGCAAGGTCGGTCGAAAACACGCTGTCGCGATGTTCGTCGATGCCATCGTCTCCCGCTTCAAGCTGTGGCTTGCGCGTCACGCGGAAGAGGATGACAGCGACGATCGCGACGGCGATGAACAGGGCAACCCAACGCAGGAGGACAGCGTACTCCCACTCCTCGACCTCACCTTCCTGTTGCCGCAGGGATTCCAGGTTTATGCCGGGTTGCATCGCCATTTCAGGCGTGGCAATTTCCCCAAACATGTCGCCAAACACCAGGCCCAGCAGTTTGGAGACCAGAATCACGACCTGAAACACCGTCCAGACGATGGCGATCAGGATGTATCCGAGCACGACACCAAGCGCGCGGCTAATCGCGGCAATTCCACCGACAATCGCGCCCAGCGCGTCGGGACTGAGGATCGCCAGCACAATCAGGGTCAGCAGCGCCACGCTAACGCTCAAACCGCCAACGAGGCGCGCCCAGCGTCCCCAGCCAGGCGGATGACTTCCCCTTCTCATAGCCATCCTCCGCGTCGATTCGACCTCGGCTCCCGCCACCAGGGCGAGACTGACGATGAGCAACAACGGCGCCGCGATCCGCGCCACCGAGAAGGCGTTGGCGCCTGCCGCGCCCCCGGCCATCGCCGCCAGCAGGATCGATCCGAACAGGATGAACCAGTCTCGCTGCACCACCGATCGAACTTCTTCGGCCGAGATGTTGGCAATATCCGTCGCATAGTTCATGCCGACCCACCACACAATCATCGAGATCAGGAGCGGCATGATCAGGTACGCCTCCGATTGGACGAATTGCTCTGGACGTGACCAGACATCGGTGTCACGATACGTCGGTTCCAGCACGATCCAGGCGAAGTAGACACCCAGCCAGCACAGGAACGTCATCGCCTGGCTGGCGGTCGCGCCTGCGATCGCCCCTGCAATCGCCCGATTTGCCCAGAACGATGCCAGGAAAATCAGGGCGATCGCTCCCGGCCACGGCGCCGGACGACCGGCCGACAACCCAAACGTTTCGCCCAAAAACATCTCGATCATCAGCGCAAACGCGCACGCGTGGAGAATTCCGGTGAGCACCGGAATCATTATCAGCAGCGGCCACGATTGCCGGATCGGTTGCTTTCGGAGCGATGCTTCCCGATCGCGGTTCGCCCGCTGCGAATCGGAGACCATGAAGTCGTCGCGCTCCATCTCAGGCCTGCCTCGTCATCGTAATCTGCTCGATCGTGTCCCACGACTCCTCGTCGGAAAGGTGGTGAACAGGGATACGTCGACTCAGGTCTGAGAGCAAGGTCGGTTGGGCGCCAATCGCGACGATCGTGAATCGCTGCGTGCCGCTGGTGCGCGCCATCCGCACCAGCGATCGCTGCAAGCGCTCTGTCACCCTGCAGGTCACGATCACCACCGTCGCCCCCCACGGCAGCCGCGGTAACTCTTCCACCACCATTCGTTCGATCCGGTCGCCAAACGCCGGCACGAGTGTCGCCAAATCCTCGAGGATCCGCATCAGGTGCCCGGGCCGTCGTCCCGGCGGCACGCGCACCGTCCGCGATCGGCCCGGGATCGGGGCGTTGGCGTACAGCCCGACCTGATGCCTTCCTTGCAGGAGCTGGTTGGAAAGCGACGCGGCCGTCGTCACGGCAAGTTCGAGCAAGGCCGAGTTCTGGCCCTCCCACAGGTAGGAAAAGGTGATGGTGTCGAGGAAGATGGCCGCCACCGGCGAGGCGCTTGGCTCGTAGACGCGCGTTTGCATCGTGCCGGTGCGGGCCGTCGCCCGCCAATGTATTCGCTTCGGGCTATCGCCAGGCACATATTCGCGAACACCGGACATTCGCATCGGATCCTCGACGACCGATTGCCGCGGCTTAAAATCGCCAAACGGTTGGCGCGGCGCCACGATCAATTCCGATATCGGAATCATTCGCGGATAGACCAGGAATCGCACCGATCCTCCCAGTTCCGCGCGCCGGGCGGTGAGCCCCAGCGGATCGCTGGCGGCAGCGGTCGCCGGTCCGAAACGATGCCAGCCTCGTATTTTGCACGGCACGCGGTAGGTGTATTGCACGCGCTCATACATTCCGAGACTGTAGACCGTCCGCAGGTTTTGGGTGTTGGATTGATACACGCGGTCGAGCTGTCGGTTGACGACCTCGACGTTGGCCGACACCTGGTCTGAAATTTCGAGTCTGGTTAGCGGCAGCGGCTTGGCGTTGGTCGCAATCAGGTCGATCTGAACCGTGTCGCCGTAGAATGCGCGATCCTGCGAGGTGTGCCGCTCGTAGGTCAGACCCCGAAAGCAGTTGTCCCACCAGATTCGGGTGAGTAGCGCAACCAGGGCGATCCCGAGCGCGATCAGGGCCAGAATCGGTTGCCGGAGGTACGCGGCAAATAGCCCCACCACCCCCGCGATCAGCAACCAGCGTCGCGTATCGATGTCGACATCCGGATTGTCGAACCAACGTTTCGCGCGCTCGATCCGGCGACGCAGGGCGGCTTCCCGATCGAGCCAGCTCTGCCGAGCGCGCATTGCGATCAAACCGCCTTCATCGTCTCGACCGGCACTGGCGTTTCGCCGATCACCGTCTGGATCAGGGCCTGGTTCGAATGACCCATCAGATCGGCCTGCGATGTCGGGATCACGCGATGACTGAGCACGGCCGGCGCCATTTCCCGGACATCGTCCGGGATCACGTACCCGCGTCCGTGGAGGGCAGCCTTGGCCTGCGCCGCGCGGGCCAGCGCCAACGCCGCCCGCGGACTCGCCCCGATCTCGATTCCCTCGTGATTCCGCGTGCGGCGCACCAGGTCGAGCAGGTAGTCTTCCACCGCCACGCCAATATGGACCTGCCGGACCTCGGCGATCATCTCGAGCAGTTCCGCGGGATGCGTCGCCGCCCGGATCGAAGTGAGTGGCGCGTCCGAGCGGAAGCGGCGCAACATGTTGCGCTCATCGTCGAGTTCGGGATAACCGATCGAGGTACGCATCAGGAAGCGATCGAGCTGCGCCTCCGGCAGCGGAAACGTGCCCTCCAGCTCGACCGGGTTCTGTGTCGCCAGCACGAAAAACGGCCGCGGCAGTTCGATCCGTTCGCGTTCGACGGTGACCTGGCGCTCCTCCATCGCTTCGAGCAGGGCCGACTGCGTGCGCGGACCGGCGCGGTTGATCTCGTCAGCAAGCAGGACGTTGGTGACGATTGGTCCCTGCCGGTAGGTGAACTCGGCTGAGCGCGGATCGAACACGAGCGATCCCGTGATATCGGTTGGCAGCAGGTCTGGCGTGAACTGAATGCGGCCGAATTCACCGCCAAGGGCGGCCGCGAAGGCGCGGGCGAGCATCGTCTTGCCGATGCCAGGAACATCCTCGAGCAAAACGTGACCCTCGCACAGGATGGCGACGGTCACCTCCTCGATCACCGACCGCTTGCCGACGATCACCTTCTCGACCTGGTCGACAAGCCTGGTCGCGACATCCTGAATGCGCTGCGGCGCGGATGCATTTAACATCATGCGGCGTGCCCTTCTCAACCCTCAGTTGCCTGCGAGAAGTGTACTGCACGGATTTCCCGGAGACGGATCGACGCAGACCTTGGCCGGGTTCTTGTTCGGCATCAACCATGGCGGCGGTCTCAAACGTTCGAAGGGGCGGACCCCCCAGCGCTGCGGGACACCTGGCCAACCGCAATCCAGGGGTCGTCCGCCTGACTCGCAATACGCACGAGGGAGGACGAACACCAGTGTAATCATGCAGCGCGGCTGCACCACCATGGCATGAAAATGATCCATTTTCACAGCAGTGGACGCATGGCTCCCGGTCACACTATGCTCGACAGGCTCCTAC
>JACCUV010000165.1 GCA_013698495.1 Chloroflexia bacterium | reverse complement strand
ATCGACTGCAAGTCGCAAGACGAAGTGGACTACTTCTGGGACAAGCTGATCGAAGGCGGCGGAGAGCCCAGCCAGTGCGGCTGGCTCAAGGACAAGTTCGGGCTGTCCTGGCAAGTCGTGCCGGCGGCGCTGATCGAACTGCTACGGGACGAGGACCCGGAGAAAGCGGGACGCGTCATGCAGGCGATGTTGCAAATGGCCAGAATCGACATTGCCATGCTCCAGGCGGCCCACGAAGGCCAATAGCGGTGTCAGTCTCATAGTTGAGGTCGAGCCTGCCCGGGCCTGTCGAGTGGGTCCGCCATATTCGTGAATCAGGTTTTATAGGGGAGGCGCCGCCATCGACCGCCAAAGACACCTTGCCCCGCCCGGATCCGGTCGATGGTGTGTCCTCCCGTGGATACGGCCACGTGAATCGGGCGGACTGCCCCGGCTTTTCCTGTGGATTGCGTCTCCTGAGAAAATTTCCACATCCATCCACGCCTGGTCGTGCGTATACTCCTCGGTGTGTGATCAGGGTTGCCGATAGTACCCCATCATGGAAAAGCGGACACCGGCATGAGCGAACCGAGCACAACCCGGCCACCAACCGATGCGGCCGCGCCCACACCGTTCCGCCTGCCAGACTTCGCCGCCGAACAGGCGCTCGCGAACCGCATGGACGTGTCGTTCACCAACCCGCTGCTCTTGCGCCTCGCTCTGACCCACCGTTCCGTGCTCCAGGACTGGCTCCTCCTGCCCGAGATCGAGGCCACCCGCGAAAGCAACGAACGGCTCGAGTTCCTCGGCGATTCGCTGCTGGGCGCCTTCATCGCCGAATACCTCTACCTCCAGGATCCTGGGGCGAACGAGGGCACGCTCACGCTGCGCCGCGCCGCCATCGTTCGCGCCGAAACGCTCGTTCGCTGGTCCCGCGAGTTGGATCTGCCCGGTTGCCTGTACCTCGGAACCGGGGAGCGGGTCACTGAAAGCGTCCGCGACAGAATGCTCGCGGGCGCCTACGAGGCGCTCGTCGGCGCCATCTTCCTCGACCAGGGTCACGCAGCGGCGGAGCGGTTTGCGCTGCGCTTCCTCGACCGCGATGGCCCCGCGATTCGCGAAACCGAACTCGATGCCAACCCCAAGGGCCGCCTCCAGGAACTCCTTCAGGACCGCGCGATCCCCGCGCCCGAGTATGTGACGATCGCCTCCACAGGACCCGATCACGCCCGCGAGTTCACCGAGATCGTCCTCATCGAAGGCGAGCAACGGGGAGTCGGCGCCGGCCGCAGCCGCCGATCGGCGCAGCAGGAAGCCGCCCGCCAGGCGATTCTTTCGCTTGAATCGGAAGAGGACTCCCTTTCCAGCATGACGGCGCATTGAGGGCGAAACCGACTGTCGGCCATGGTCGCGGAACCAGAACTGTAATCGCCCCATGTATCCACCGCTTGCGTAAATCCTGCTACCCTCAACGTGCACACGTCGCGGGCGGGACTTCGGAAAGGACAGGCGAATTGGCAGGCGGATCCTACGACGAGATCGCCATCTTCGGTGGAAACTCCAATTCGTGGCTTGTCGATGAAATCTGCGACTACATCGGCATCACCCGTGGTCGCGCCGACGTCTTCAAGTTCAGCAACGACAACACCTTTGTCCGGATCGGCGAAAGCGTCCGCCAGAAGGATGTCTACGCCATTCAGTCGTTTACTACCCCGGTCAATGACGCGATCATGGAACTCCTGATCATGATCGACACCCTCACCCGCGCCTCGGCCGGGCGGATCACGGCTGTGATTCCCTATTACGGTTATGGCCGCACCGACAAGAAGGACCAACCGCGCGTCCCGATCACGGCCCGCCTCGTCGCCAAGCTGATCGTCCAGGCCGGAGCCGATCGCGTGCTTACGGTCGATCTCCACGCCGGTCAAATCCAGGGCTTCTTCGATGTCCCGGTCGATGAAATGAGCGCCATGTTCATGACCGCCCACTACTTTCGCGAGAAGCGCCTCGCGAACCCGGTCGTCGTCTCGCCCGATCTTGGGAACACGAAGCGCGCCCGCAACTTCGCGGAAATTCTCGAGGCCCCGCTGGCGATCATCGAGAAACGCCGCGTCGGCGACGGAGACAAGTCGCAGGTGTTGAACCTGATCGGCTCGGTCGCCGGTTCGCATGTCGTGATCGTCGACGATGAGATTGACACCGGTGGGTCCATCACCCAGGCGGCGAAGGTCTGCCTCGAACATGGCGCGACCGAGGTTTATGCCTCATGCATTCACGCTGTCTTCTCCGGGCCCGCTGTCGAACGCCTCGAAGCGAGCCCCATCACCGAGATCGTGGCGACGAACACGATCGCGCTCCCCGCCCCGAAACGGTTTGACAAGTTGACGGTGCTCTCGGTTGCGCCCCTACTGGGCGAGGCAATCCAGCGCATCCACGCGGGCACAAGCGTCTCCACCGCCTACCGCGCTACCGGCGCATTCCAGGCCCGCCTCTCACTCGTCACCCCGGAATGACTTTGCGCGTGCCCCGTAGGGGCCGACCCCGTGTCGGCCCGGTTCGATTGCGTCCGCGCGCTCACTTGCGACGTTCCGGATCCCGCCCGTGACCGCGCCCGACACACTCGCCCACCATCCATTCCCGTGGCTCCGCATCGGCGCCATCGTTCTCGTGGCCGCCGTCGTCATCGCCGGTATG
>JACCUV010000159.1 GCA_013698495.1 Chloroflexia bacterium | reverse complement strand
GAAAACCGGGAGGGTGGCCACGGGGGAGCCGCGGATAACGCCCAGCGCGCCCACATGCTGGCCATGGGCTACGAATTCCTGCGCGCGCGCCTGTTCGATGGTTCCCGGGAAGGGGGGAACTAACCCGGACTGTTCATGAAGGGCTGGCGGAGGTGGTTCGGGGGCCACCACCACTCCTCGATCCGACGAAATCGTGCGACACCGCGACTACCGTACTAACGCAAATCGTTGACCGTTGCGACGGCGACGATCCCTTCGACACGGCGTGCCAGGCCGGTGTCAAGCGTCACGAAGGCGTCTCCCTGCAGTTGGGTGAGCGCGAGGTATTCGGCTTCATAGGTCGACACGCCCTCCAATCGATCGGCAATCTTCCAGGCTAACCGTCGCAGCACCGCATCCCCGAGCAGGCGGATCTTGATCTGCCAGAGCTTCTCGAGCTGCTCGATGGCGACGTTGGCCGGGATGTCCCCACGCCTGACCGGCTCGTGCGCGAGCGAAAGTGTTTGCGACCGAAACAGAGTCGGGGTGAGGAGCTCGTGCTTCGGGTTGACCTCGATTCCCTCGGCAACGAGATAGAGCCCCACACCTGCGTCGATGACGAATCTGGTCATGCCGGTTAGCCAATCCTGAATACGCTCCCGCCCGGTTTCATTTGCAACCAATCAGGAGCCTAACACGGACTCCGGGTACACAGTGGTGGTCTTGGAAACCAGCCAATCCAACGGGCTGGCCACCCCTCCCTCGCAGGAGGATGCGGATGGAGCGCGACGCGGCTCGGCCTTATCCCCCGGCCCCCTGGTAGCGGTTGACGCCGCGCATCCAGACTTGGTACGCGCCCCAGAACACCACCACCCCCACGAGAGGCGTCAGCCACCCGATCCAGCCGGGGAAGAGGTGTCCCTCCTTGCCCAGCAGCACCGAGGCCGGGTAGAAGTTGACAAACGCGAACGGGACGATCGCGGTCAGGATCACCTGGATCGTCGCCCCATAAATCGTGATCGGGTAGGTGATGAACGTCTGCAGCGTGCCCGCAAACCCGAACAAGAAGGTCGCCCGCACGAAGGTGAACGACCACGCCCCGAGCAGCGTCAACACCGCCGCCTGGATCAGGCTCGCCCCGATCACGGCCAGCACCAGGAACAACCCGTTCGCGACATTCCAGTCGATCGCGAGATTGCCCAGCGACCAGATCAGGATCGACATCGCGATCGCCAGGTGCCCGACGTAGCCAATGTTGAACTGTTGGGCGGCCAGCGACAGGTACGGATTCAGCGGTCGGATCAGGATGCCATCGAACGTGCCCTTTTGGACCATCCCTTCCAGCTCGGTCTGGCTATAGGTGAAGGCCGCGCCGATCGCATACGACATCAGATTCAGCGCGTAAAGGAACGCGATTTCCTCCCACACCCAACCGCCGAGCGTGCCGAATCGATTTACCAACACCCAGATCACCGTGAACCCGGCGGCGTAGGCCAACCCCTGCGACACCAGCCCGATCAGAAACGCGCCTCGATACTCCATCCGCTCCCGCACCCGCAGCCGGAAATAGTGGCAGAAAAGACCGATCGTCACCGTCAGCCTCCTTGAACCACGAGGCGGCGCACGATTCTCGC
The DNA here is from genome assembly GCA_013698495.1 of Chloroflexia bacterium. Lineage (GTDB taxonomy): Bacteria > Chloroflexota > Chloroflexia > Thermomicrobiales > UBA6265 > JACCYX01. The sequence continues at coordinate 2,095 of JACCUV010000159.1, read as the reverse complement.
CCACATCCACCAGCAGATCCCTAGCAGCGCGGCGGCCCACAAGGCGCCGAGGCCCAGGTTCCGGCCGATCTCGGCGCGAGTCAGTTCCCCCATCCACGTCGCCGCCGGACCGAACGCCAGATGCTGAAACGGCAGCAGGTTCGCCAGCGTCCTCAGGCCATCCGGGTAGAACCAGAGTGGGACCATCGTTCCCGCGAACAGCGTCCGCAGCGCGCCAAGAGCCCATTGGAAGTGAAACGTCGCTAGGAAATAGAAGCCGAGCATCCCGACCAGGCAGGCCAGCGCGAACGAAATCGACAGCGCCAGCACGAACGCCACGACGAACCCAAGCACATTGACTGGGGAGGCCGGAGCCTGGAAACCGAAAAGCAGTATCGCGATCGCAAGCGTCGGCAGCACCGAGAACAGCGCCGAGAACAGGGACCGGCCCATCCCATCGACGACGAGCGTCAGCGGGTAGTGGAATGGCTTGATCAGGTCGACCGCGATGTCGCCGGATCGGATTCGCTGGTCGAGCTCGGCCAGGCTACGGTCCATCATCGCCAACGCCATCACGGTGTTGATGATCGAGTAGGTAATCATGTCGGACAGGGAGATGCCATCGACCTCGTCCTCACCGATCAGGGCCGTCCAGACCGCGACCTGGATCGCGACCCAGACCACCCCGATCGCGATCCGGACCCAGACCTCCGAGCGATAGACAAGATGCTTGCGGTACGACTTGCCGATCATCGCGACATACACATTCATTGCGTCACCACCTGACCGCGCGTCCAGGTGTCGATCTCCTCCTTATCGGGGCCGTCGGTTTCCATCGACCGGTAGAGACGGCGGATCACTTCCTCGATGCTCGGCTCCTCGAATGAGATGTCGGCGATCGCGAGGTTCCGGGGCAAGGCGGCGACGAGGTCGAGCGCCGGGACCTCCGCGCGGTTGAAGGTGAAGGTCTTGCGGACGCCGCGATCCTCGACGAGCGTGGCGTGCGGAATCTCGACCGTACCCGGATCATCGCTGAACTCGATCACGATCGTCCTCTCGCTGCCGAGCCGCTCACGCAGCGCCGCGATCCGCCCGTCGTAGACGAGTTTACCGAGGTTGACGACGATGATCCGCTCGCACAACTCCTCGATATCGCGCAAGTCGTGGGTGGTGAGCATGATCGTGGTTCCGCGCTCGCGATTGACAAGCTTCAGGAACTCGCGGATGCGGTCCTTGGCGAGGACATCAAGGCCAATTGTCGGTTCATCAAGGAAGAGAACATCGGGTTCGTGGAGCAGGGCCATCGCCAGTTCACCGCGCATCCGCTGACCGAGGCTGAGCTGCCGCACGGGGGTATGCAGGAACTGCTCCATCCGCAATACCTCTTCACAAAACGCGAGATTGGCGCGGAACCGCTCGGGCGCGATCTTGTAGATGCGCTGGTGGAGGTCGAATGAGTCGATCAGCGGCAAATCCCACCACAACTGGCTACGCTGACCGAAGACGACGCCGATTTGCCGCGCATTCTCCTGGCGGTGGGTGTGCGGCTCGTTGCCGAGGACGCGGACCGAGCCGGAAGTGGGGACGAGGATGCCAGTCAGGATCTTGATCGTCGTCGACTTCCCGGCGCCATTCGGGCCAAGGTAGGCGACCGACTCGCCGGGCTCGATCGCGAACGAGATGTCGTCGAGCGCGGTGCGGGTCGTGTACTCCCCAGTGAGCAGCGTACGGACCGCGCCGAATGGGCCGTCGAACCGTTTCGCCTGCCGGAACTCCCGTTTCAGATCGACCAGCTCGATAACCGGCACACGCACACCTCCAGGTTGGCATCGGCTCCCGCGACAAGTCGGTGAGTATACAAGCTGACGGCGCAATTCATGCAGGGACGTCGACCGTGAACGCCATCTTGCCCGGCCGGGTCTGGTCGATGGGGAGCCTGTCCAGAGCGAAGCGAGGGATCCGCCCGTGTTTCCGCCGCCCAACGATCGCGCGGGACGACGCGGGAGGACGCGCAGGTCCTCTCCTACGAAGTAACCAACCATTCCCATCGTCGGCGGGTTGGCTCGGGATGTTAAACTCTGCAGACGACAAACCGTGCGCGGCAGGCGCCTTGACC
>JACCUV010000155.1 GCA_013698495.1 Chloroflexia bacterium | reverse complement strand
GCCGTAGGGAGCATCGGTAGTTTGGTGAGCGACGGTGTGGAAAATCGCGCCCGGCGGGTGGCCGTTTACAGGTGTTGTGGCGGGAGCTGCCAATTGACTGGTGACGAACAGGATCGCGGCGTCCGTGATCTTTTGAGCAGGAACGCCGGTAACCTCCGAGACCGCGTTGATGTCGATGCTTTCGAGCTGTTGTCGCCACTCGGAGAATCCGTCGATGGCGCCGGCCACTTCCGAGGCGAGACCGAGCCGCACGATTTCGCTGGCGATCGCGGTGACGACGAGGTCGGTCGTGCCGTGACTTGGCTTGATCCAGATCACGGCCCGGTCGCAGAGCAGGTAGTGCTCGGTGCTGATCACGGTGATCCGTGCCTCGCGATAGTGCCGGGCGTGATTAATCCAGTAGGAGGCGATGGGAGCGTGTTCGAAGATGGAGGGACCGACCACGATCAGGTTCTTGGCGGCCGAGAATAGTTCCTGCAAGTTGTTGGTGTTTGCGACATCCATACCGAGCGCGGCGCGCGTGGCGCGCTCGACGCCCGACTGAGCTGGCGTCAAGAGGCGATCAATCGAGTTGCTCTGCATCACAGCTCGTGAGAATTGCTGGAGCGAGTAGATCTCCTCATTGGTGCTTTCGGCTGACGTGAGGGCGGCGAAGCGTGCGCCAATATGGTTCGGGAGTTCAGTCGCGACCTGATCGAGCGCTTCTTCCCACGTTACTTCATAGTGCTTGCCGTCGTCGCCCTTGACGCGTGGGTAGTAGACCCGGTCGGGAGACTGAATTTGCTCGTGACCCCATTTACCGGCCTCGCAGGTGTAGCCGTGATTGACGCCGCGCTCCCACAGGTGCGATGTTCGGCGCACGATCCCCTTGTTGGTTTCGATGTTGAGCGTGCAGCCGACATCGCAGAAGCCGCAAACGGTTTCGGTCGTGTCGAGCTCCCACGGATGATGACCGAAATGGCGGTCGGTCAGGGCGCCGACCGGGCAGACCGCGATGCACATGCCGCAATTGGTGCAGGTCGTGTCACTGAGATCCATGCCGAAAGCGGGGGTGATTGTCGCTTCGAGTCCACGGTTTGCTGTTTCAATCGCGACGACGCCGACCACTTCGTCGCAGACCCGCGTGCACCTGTTGCACATGATGCAGCGATCCCACTTGTAGTCGATCGTGGCGCTGAAATGCTCATAGGGTTGGGCCAGTTTGGGGCGACGATAGGGATTGGCGTTGATGTTGTGGAGGTAGGTGTTGTCCTGGAGGTAGCACTCTCCGGACTTGTCGCAGGTGGGGCAATCGAGAGCGTGATCGATCAGGTACATCTGGAGGATGTACTGGCGAGCCTGGATCACTTCCGGGGAGTGGGTGAGAACTTCCATGCCTTCGGCCAACGGTGTGGTGCAGGATTCGATCAGGCCGCCGCGCTTGCCCAGAATATCGACCGTACAAATGCGGCAAGAGCCCCAGGGCCGCAAGAGCGGCTGATAACAAAGGTTGGGAATTTCGATACCGTTGAGGCGGGCCGCTTCGAGAATGAATGTTCCCTGGGGGACAGTTACCTGCTGGTTGTTAATCTTGCCGGTGACCATTTTGGTCTGGATCGATGTCACCATCTCTCGGGAACGCCTCCGTACAGTGGAAACCGGGTGGGCAGGCGATGTGGCCGTGCCCTCGGGCGGGTGGATTCAGGTTTTTGGCGACATCCGGCTCAAGATGCCCGCGCGCCAACATGAGAGAAATCAAGCAGAAACGAACCGCCCCGATTGGCGTTCAATCGGAGCCGCCCAAGGTCTTCAAATGCGCGTTCATGGTATCACAGGCGACCTCTTCCGACCGGGGTTCAGGAGTCGGTTCATGGTAGAATCACGCCGAAATCATGCACTGGCGGTTGGCTGGACAGACCAAAACGCCGTGGATCCCGACGACACGTTCGGTCGGGAGTGGCGGGGATTGTGCGAAGGATTGCGGCCCGTGGCATTGGCGGTTGAGACGCGATACAAAACGGTGATCGGGCTAGAGGTGCACGCCCAGGTCCTGACGCAGAGCAAAATGTACTGCGGATGCTCGGCAGATTACGCCAACGCCGTTCCCAACACCCACGTTTGCCCGGTCTGCCTCGGTTTGCCCGGGGCCATGCCGGCGATCAACAAGACGGCGATCGAGACCGTGATGCGAACGGGGTTGGCCCTGAATTGCACGATTCCCGACTATTGCAAATTCGATCGCAAGAACTATGTCTACCCGGACCTGCCCAAGGGCTACCAGATTTCACAGTACGATCTGCCGCTCTGCGTGGAGGGTTCGATATCGTTTGAGGTCGATGGCGAACCGGTCGCCTCCGGCATCACCCGCGTCCACATCGAGGAGGACACGGGCCGGCTCGTGCATGACGAGTCTTTCGGTGGCGCCGCGACGTTAGTCGACCTGAACCGGTCCGGGGCGCCGTTGATGGAGATCGTGGGCGATCCCGATTTGCGATCCCCGGAAGAGGCACGCGAGTACCTGATCGCGCTGCGACGGATCTTGCGCTACGTCGGCGCCTCCACCGCGAACATGGAAGACGGCGCCTTTCGTTGCGACGCGAATATTTCGATTCGATCCGACGACGATTCGTACATTGGACCCAAGGTCGAGATCAAGAACATGAACTCGTTCCGCGCGGTCGAGCGCGCATTGAGGCACGAAGAGCAGCGCCAGCGAGAAGTCGTAGCTGGCGGAGGCGAGTTGGTGCAAGAAACGCGAGGATGGAACGAAGCACGCGGCATCACATTGTCGCAACGAACCAAGGAACAAGCGCACGACTATCGGTATTTTCCTGAACCCGATCTCCCTCCACTCTCTGCAGACGAGGCGACGCGAGTGGCTATACGGGCCACGCTGCCGGAGTTGCCCGCGGCCCGGCGCGATCGATTCATGAGCGAGTTTGGACTCGCAGCCCCGGATGCCGCGGTGCTCACCAACGAACGTCCGATCGCTGAAATATTCGAGGAGGCGACCGCCGCGCTCGGCGCGACCGGTGACTATCAGGCTACCGCCAACTGGATCGTGAACGACATCATGGGTCTGGCGCGGGCGCGGGCGATGCCGCTGGACCAACTCCCGCTCAGTGCTCAGCAGATCGCCGAACTGATGGAACTCATTCGCGAGGGGAAGCTGACCGCGCGAACCGCGAAAGACCTGTTGTCGCAGATTGCGGACAGGGAATCCTTGATCGAAGCGGCCACACGACTGGATCTTCTGTCGCTGGACGACGCGGACGCGTTGCATTCGGCGGCGCAGGAGGCAATTGACGGCAATCCCGCGGCGGCGGCTGACTACAGGAGTGGCAAGCAGGCCGCGCTGGGTCGTTTGATTGGCGCGACAATGCGCAGTACCGGTGGCCGGGCGAAACCCGATGACGTGCGCGCCACTCTGCTCCGCTTGCTTGACGTCCAGGCATAGGGGTCATCGGGATCGGTGGGTGGAGATGGTCCATCCAGTACACCAGGATCGCGCTGATCGTTCAGCCAGCGATCGAGAAAGGTCGTAGTGATGGTCGTCATCGGAGACGCGCATCGCGGGACAGCAGTGTTGGATCGACCGGATGAACTAGATGACGATCTGTTCACGGTGGCCGTTCAACAATTCGATATCGCGGCGGACGTGCTCGGGCTGGAAGACTATCTTCGCCGGATTCTCAGCCACTGCCAACGCGAGCTGACGGTTCACTTTCCGGTTGAAATGGACGATGGTTCGGTTCAGGTGTTCGCGGGTCATCGTGTACGGCACAGCAGTCTTCCGGGGCCTACCAAAGGCGGCATTCGGTATCACCAGAGCGTCACGATTTCGGAGGTGAAGGCGCTGGCGATGTGGATGACCTGGAAGTGCGCGGTCGTTGGCTTGCCCTACGGTGGAGCCAAGGGCGGAGTCCAAGTCAATCCGAAATTGCTTTCGCAAAACGAGATCCAGAATCTGACCCGACGCTACACCGCGGAGATACAACCGTTTATCGGGCCTAACATCGATATTCCGGCGCCGGATGTCAACACCAATCCTCAGGTCATGGCGTGGATCATGGACACCTACTCGATGAACGTGGGGTATTCGGTGCCCGGCGTCGTGACCGGGAAACCGCTCGAACTCGGCGGTTCGGCCGGTCGCAGCGAGGCAACCGGTCGCGGCTGCGTGTTCGCGATCGAGGAGGCCGCGAAATCTCGCGGGATGTCGTTGTCGTCATCGAGGACGGCCGTCCAGGGGTTCGGCAACGCGGGTTCGGTCGCGGCGAAACTGATGGCCGAACACGACTCGCCGGTGGTGGCCGTGAGCGATTCGCGGGGCGGCATCCACAATCCGAACGGGCTCGACCTCGACCGGGTGGCGATTCACAAGCGGCGCACGGGATCGGTGTCGGGCTTTCGCGAGGCCGAAGACATCACGAACGAGGAGATTCTCGAGATCGATTGCGAGATCCTGATTCCGGCCGCGCTCGAGGGGCAGATCACTTCGCGCAACGCCTCTCGGATCAAGGCTCAGATCATTGCCGAAGCCGCGAACGGACCGACCTCGCCTGGGGCCGACACGATCCTGTTCGATCGCGGCATTTTCGTACTGCCAGATATCTTCGCCAATGCCGGTGGAGTCACGGTCTCGTATTTCGAATGGGTGCAGGCGTTGCAGGCGTTTCCGTGGAGCGAGGAGCAAGTCAATGAACGGCTGCGGGACATCATGCAGCGATCGTATGTGAGCGTGCTTGAAACATCCCGGAAGTACGGTGTCCACATGCGCACCGCGGCGCTTGTGCGGGCGATCGATCGGATCGCGGACTTCTCGCGGACACGGGGCATTTACCCGTAGGCGCCGTCGCACCCAAAGAGTTGTCCATGGGCAGGTCACACGACCTGCCCATTTCACATGTTGCGATCAGGGGGCAAAGGGATCAGTCCGGCACAAGCAACCGGCGGAGTTCGTCTTCTTCGGTCCGGTGCGTGACGGCGATGATTTCGTCGAACGGCAGGATTTCCGTATCCGGGCCGGGGACGATCACGTCGGCCCTGCGGGCGATCGCGGCGATCACGCACGACACCGGCAGATCGACCTCGCCAACCGTTTGGTGTGCGACGGGCGACTCCTCCGAAATGGTGGCCTCGATAATTGCAAGATCGGCGTGACGCAAATTGAGCAGGTGAATGAAGGCGCGATCCGGTATCGCCTGTTCGATCAACCCGAGAATATAGTTGGTTTGGCTGATCGTGACGTCTGTGTCGAGCATTTTGAAAAGTTGCTCATTCTTCGGATTGTTGACCCGTGCAATTGACTTGCCGACGTGAAATTTGTGCTTGGCCATTTGGCAA
>JACCUV010000140.1 GCA_013698495.1 Chloroflexia bacterium | reverse complement strand
CGATCTCGTAGATCGGCAGGTCCGGTGGCATCGCGGCGCGGATCGAATCGCGCATCTCTGGCCGCACCGCCGCCATCACCCAATCCTCGGCGTACCGATCGTCTGTGGCGGCTCTGGCTACCGGGGTCACGCCGTGCCCGGATTGGGATACTCCCTCCTGGGCGAGAATGGGGGCGAGGAGCATTGAGAAGGCCACGATCAGGGCGATGACAATGGTTTGGCCCTGGGCACGAATGCGTTGGGCAGGATGCGTTATTTGTGGCGACGACATCGAAACTCCCATGCGCGAGGTGGACCGTCAGTCGACAAACTTGTCACATGCCGGATAATCGTCAAAAGGTGAACGCGACTCCGGGAATGCGGCAAGTGTTATCCAGGCATTGTACGTGGGGAGAGGGCATGACTGGCGAATCGGAACCGGCATTGACGACGATTCTGGTGCTCCGCAAAGGCGACAGGGATCGCTTTGTGCGCCATTTGCGGGCAGCCCTCCCGGACGAAGGGGTCGGGTTGCTGGCGGTCGAATGGAACAAGAGCGACGGGGCGAGGACCGCCGAAACCCGTTGCTTTTACCCAGGCGCCAACGTGCGGCCCTCGCCAGACCGTTTCGAACTGGACCCGGTTGAATTGATGTCCGCGTTGCGCGATATCGACCGCGGCGGTTGGGAACTGGGCGCGATTGTCCATTCTCATCCGACCGGGCCGGCGAAGCCCTCCCGAATCGATCTCGACGAGGCGTTCTATCCGGAGTCGCTGATGCTGATCGCGTCATTCACCAGCGACCCTCCGGACCTTCAGGCGTGGCGCCTGGAGCGCGTTGGCGATGGCTGGGTTCCTCGTTCGGTGGAGATTGCGGAACCGGAGACTCCCCGTTCCTCGGAATGACACCACTCTTTTGCCTACCCCTTGACGTAGGCGAACTTCTCGGCGACTTTGCCATCCTCGACGCGGAACACATCCACACCCCGAATGTGTCGCTGCTCACCGGTGGCATCGATGTAGGCATACCGCCAGCGCACTGTGCAGCGATCGCCAGCAGCGATCAACTCTTCGGTCTCGAAGCTGGCGTCGGGGGTGGAGCGGAACAGGTCATCCCAAAAGGCGCGAACGGCGTCCTGCCCCTCGAAGCGTTCGCCATCGGGCGCCGGCGACGTATTCTCGAACGCGCAGTCCGAGGTCATGACGTCCAAGATGGCGTCCACATCGTGGCGATTGAACGCATCATTGAACTGTTCGACGGTTGAGATTGTTGACGCGGTGATCTCGTGGACCTGGGCGACAAATGCCATCGGGCTCCTCTCCACTGACTGCGCGACTGGCACGCGGGGATGCGTATATAGCGAGCTGGGGCACTCACACGCCAGCTGGTCGGATGTTCTGGTTGACGCGGAAGAGGTTGTCTGGGTCGTACCGCCGCTTTATCTCCCGCGGGCGAGGATAATTTTCGCGGTACGCTGCCGCAATCCGCTCTTCGCCTTCCTCCGTCATAAAGTTGACGTATCCACCGCCGGCGGAGTGCGGATGGAGCGCCGCCCAGTACTCCCGTGCCCAGGCTATGTTTTCGGGCATCGCGTGCCTGTCGGCATCGGTGGCGAGGAAGACGTGCACGTATCCCACGTCGCGATACGCAAAGGCAGTCTCGTCGATGCCGACGCGGCTAACGGCGCCGTTCATGGGATAGAGGTGCAACAGCGAGGGGACAGTTGGAACCCGCGGTCCGAAGTCGAGGTGCACGGCAATCGCCTCATCGGTCAGCTCCCGCACGAAGTCTCCCGCCCAGAAATTGTTGAGCCCCGTCGGCTGAAGAGCATCGAACATGCTGTTGAGCGCGGGGTACGGCAACGGACATGCGCGCAAGTCTGGAGCACGAGGCGAGTTTTGCCAATCCCCGCTTCCCCGACCAGCATGACAATGGTCGGCCGGTTCTCGCTGAATGTGGCGTTGATGGATTCCTGAATTGCTTCGAGTTCCGGCGCCCGGCCCGCAAGCGGCAATCGCCCGATGCGTTGTCGCACGCGTTCGGCGAGTGGTTGGTGGGACGAAGGTGATTGTTGCCCTGACGCCATGAATTGCGCACCCTCCGTCTTCAGAAGACGGCGCCGTCGCGGTGGTGGTCGCATGCGGCAGACTATAGGCGAGACCCGCGAGGAACAGTGGTCTGGCAGCGGTCGGCGTCGGTCCAACCCTGACGTTCGGAGGAAATTGCAGACGACTGGCAGTTTCGGGAATACTCTTGTGCAGCAGACGTCGTCTGGTGATGCCTCGGGAGAACACGGCCCGGGTCAGGCAGTCTGCGATAATGCGACGATTGAACCCGAGTGGTCGACGGGACGGATGGAGCTTCAACTAACCGTCGATGCAGGACATTAACCGGACGCACCGCGTTGTCAATCGACGATACGGCGCGCCACGACGAACTGGATGCCGATGTTTACGCACGCCCGCAAGGCGATGAACGCTGCCTGTTTCGCTCCGGACCACGACGGTGGGGGGGCAGGTCCCGACGACAGTCCCGCTGCGCCTGGCGCCCATGACTCGATTGACGCAGCAGGCGATCGGGAGGTCATGACGGTCGACGAATCGGGGCGCTCGATTGAGGCCGTGATCGCGACACTGGCATCGGCGCCGATCGACATCGGGCGTTTCATTGAAGGCAAGAGCGATGCGGACCTCACCCGTCCCGCCCAGGATGGAGGCTGGGGCATGGTGGAAGTATTGCCGCACCTTCGGGATTGGGAAGAAATCTTCGGACAGCGCGTTTCGCAAATTCTCAACGAGGATGGGCCCTCCCTGGAAGAGCATGACGACTCGCTGTGGGCGATTGAACATGGCTACCGGGATCAGGACCCGCTCGAGGCGTTCCAGGCATTCGTCGAGTTGCGGACGGCCCTCGTCGAACGCCTTGGCGCACTTGAGTCCGGCGACTGGAACCGTACGGCGATTTTGCCCAAGCGGGGCAGGGTGACCCTGCATTGGCTGATGAACAATGTGTGCAATCACGATGCGAAGCATGTCGTGCAGGCCAGGGACGTTCTCGCCTAAAATGATTGAGCGAGATCGCCGTTGTGGGCCAAACGCGTCCGAGCTATGCGCGGTGCAAGGTAGAGGGCAAGCATGATGAGGAGCGCGGCAAGTTTCATCGACGTGAATGCGCCGGTAAGCGACGAGTTGCGAAACCGGATACGCATTTCGGACAACAATGCGCTGATCGTTCGGTTGCATTTCACGATCAACCACCTTTCGCGGTGGCTGACGCCGATTCACGATCCAAACCGACTGGAGCGCGCTCTGTACCGCGGCGAACCCACCGCCAAAGAACTGGTGATCGCGATGCGCAAGGAGGAAGCGCGAATCTTCCCCAAAATGCATCTGATCGCGACCCAATCTCGACCCAATCTCGACAATCTTCCAGTCCACGAGCAGGATCCGGAAACCGCCGCGACTGACATTGCGACGCCGACGATTGTGCTCATGGCCCAGTTCCGACGGTTGCGGCAAGGAACCTGTTCCCTTCTGCGCAGTCTCCCGGACGATGCCTGGACACTGAAGGGATCGAGCCGACGCGACACCAATGCAAGCGTGCGCGAACTCGCCGAGCATCTGGCGCTGCACGATTATCGCTCGCTCCGCGCAATGGATCGCACCCTGGACCAGGTAGGGGCACGGGAAGGGCTGGCGGAGATTCAGAAAACGCATCTTGACGACTTACTCAAGCTCGTGCCGGATACACTGCACCTCTGATGGGCGCGAACGGGAATGTCTGGGACGTCCCTAACAAACGCCCTCCCGCACGAGCCGCTACTGTTGAACGGATAGAGACCGCATGACTTCCCTTTCGTCCACCGATTCATCCGGCAAGCCGCCGGAGCAGAGGCGAAGCGCCTCCGGGCTGAATCCAACCGAGGTTGTCGAGGCGCTGGGGCGCGAGTTCTTCCTCGCGATCGATGCGCGCGATCCGCGTCGCCTGCGCCACACGCTGGCGGCCAATGCGACGTTTCGGGCACATCCGCATTCGGCGCCGATCCGGCCGGCCGATGAGATCGTGGCCTATTTCGGCACAGTGGTCTCGTCGTATCCAAATGCGCACTGGGATGTGACCGACGTGATCGCGGGACCAGATCGGGCGGCGGTGCAGTATGTGATTCGCGAGTATTCGGCGCGCCAGAATCGCGAGTTGATCAGCGAACAGGTGGTGATGATTCGGGTCACGAGCGGCAAGATCGTGAGCATCGTAGGTTACTACGACACGATCGAGTTTCAGCGCGTGTTCTGGGATGGCGCGAACTGACCCAAGCGATTCGGTCTGGCGCGGTAGCCGAGACCCAGCTCGTATCAGACGACCCATGAGTCGTCCGATACGAATCTCCACACAGTCTCGTGCTCGGTATTGTGAAATCCTGTGCAAATATAGGTACACTTGTGAATATGCGCACGACCGCTGGCCAATCTGGTAGCGGGCGCGTGTCGGAAGTTTAAGAGCCCCGACCGTGAAGTCGGGAGGCCCAGCCAGCCCTGTCCTGGCCAACTGCCCTCGCCTCACTTCCGCCGAATCAATCGAGTTGCCGGTAGCGACGCGCCCCTTCGCCGCAACGTCGGCGAGTGCTGGCGCCACGCAAAGCCAATCGGGGTAGACATGATCGGGAACGAGCCAGGCCCAACCGGATCTCGTGGCAACGGAACGTCCCACTCATCCTCAAGAAATGGAGCACGATCGCGCATGGGAGGAGTACTCCTCGAATCGACCCCGGCATCGGCGCTGTTCGACAGCAATGCCCAGCAGCAGATTCCGGACATTGTGATCCGGCGCCTCCCGATCTACGTGCGCACCCTGCGGGCACTGACCGATGCCGGCATTCGGTCCGTCTCGTCGGAAGAGTTGGCTGATCTGATCGGCGTCACCGCCGCCCAGATTCGCCGCGATCTCTCGTATTTCGGCAAGTTCGGGAAACAGGGCAAGGGCTACGACACCCACTTCCTGGCGCAGACGATTTCGCACATCCTGCGGCTTGATCGACAGTGGCCCGTGGCGCTCGTCGGACTCGGTAATCTCGGCCGGGCGATCGCGAACTATCGCGGATTCACGCCGTCTTCGTTTTCGATTGTCGCTATTTTCGACCGCGGTTCACGCAATGTCGGCAATGTGGTGAATGGCCTGGAAATACTGAATGACGATCACCTGACGAACACGATTATCCGCGAGCGAATCAGGATCGGGATCATCGCGACCCCCAAGACTTACGCCCAGGAGATCGCCGACCGGATGATTGCCGGTGGGGTCGAGGCAATTCTCAACTACGCGCCGACGATCTTGCGCGTGCCGGAAAAGGTCACCGTCCGCGAGATCGACCCGGTCAGCGCGCTGCAGAGCATGACGTATTACATCTCCGAGCGCGGCGCGTCCTCATAACTTAACACCGGATCCCCGGATACTGGAGCCGATCCTGGCCCCGGACATGCCTCAGATGATCCAGCGAACGTGCCTGGGGCAATCACCGCCACCAATTGGCGCAAACTCGCGTTCATGAACGCATTAGGGCGATGCAACATGAAAACCGGCGCCGATTCGTCAAAGCCGTCGAGGTCGAGCACTGCAAGCGAACCCAGCCTCACCTCTTCTGCGATCGCACTCCTGGGCATGATTCCAGTCCCGTAATCCGCCTCGATCATCCGCTTCTGGGCGGTTAGGCTGTCGATCACGATCCGTTCGGCACTGTCCAGACCCAAGCGTTGGAGGCAGCGTTCCACGACGGCGGCGCTAGCTCTGCCGTGGCCGTCGACCTGGAAGCCATCGCCAACTGCCCGCACTCCGCGGCTCGGTTGCAAGGCTGGAGTTGACCCATGATCGCCGTGATTTTCGAGGTCTGGCCGGC
>JACCUV010000135.1 GCA_013698495.1 Chloroflexia bacterium | reverse complement strand
GCAATGTCCTTGGCAGCCGCGGCAGCGTCATTCCGCTCTTTCAGAAGCAAATAGCCGCCGGTGGCCCGATCACCATCACCGACAAGCGCATGACCCGGTACTTTATGACTATTCCGGAAGCAGCGGGACTCATCATCGAAGCAGGGGCCTTTGGCGATTCCGGTGTCATTTACATGCTCGAAATGGGCGAACCGGTGTCGATTGTCGATGTCGCCGACCGCCTGATTCGACTGCATGGCAAACGTCCCGGAACCGACATCGAAATTCGGTTTACAGGCCCCCGTCCCGGGGAAAAACTCTTCGAAGAACTTTCGCTCGACTTCGAGACCGCACGCGAAACCCGGCATCCGAAAATCAGGATCCTCGACGAGGGCGCGGCCGAGCGCCCACCCGCCGAACTGATGATGCATCGATTGCTCAAGACCATTCAGGAAGGAACTCCGGCAGAAATTCGGAGCCTGATCATGAAAAACGTCGAGGAGGCCGATGGCATCGATGTTTCTCTGTTGGGCAGGGAAACATCCCCTCAAAAGGCGATCTACGCCTGATCAACGGCTCCCGGTGGCTGGGCCAACGCCAGTGCGTGTCAACTGCTGTCTTTACGAGGAACGAGGAGTCGTAAAGATTTCGACCGCCGCAATGGATTAGATTTGCTCGGCAAATGTCACGGATGTCCTCAAGTCGCGTTCACTTTACCTTTTAAAACCCGACTGATATCGGAGCATGAATGACCTTGAAATCGCCCGCGCGCAGTCGTATCCCGTTGTCCCAACCGTCGATTTCCGAGGAAGACATAGAAGCGGTTCTGAGCGTTCTGCGAACGCCAACTTTGAGCCTGGGTCCCAAGGTGACGGCTTTCGAGAACGCTGTCGCTGCCTACTCAGGCGCCAAACATGCGGTCGCCGTCAACAGCGGCACGAGCGGTTTGCACATCTGCCTCGCCGCCGCCGAGGTAGGAGAAGGTCACGAGGTCATCACCTCCCCGTTCAGTTTTGTAGCATCGGCCAACTGCGCCATCTTCCAGAATGCGACACCCGTTTTCGTCGACATCGATCCCGACACGCTTAACATCGATCCTTCCCAGGTCGAGGTCAAAGTCACCGATCGCACGAAGGCGATCGTCCCGGTCGATGTCTTCGGGCAACCCGCCAACATCGAAGCGATCGCCGAGGCGCACAACCTGACCATCGTCCAGGATGCCTGCGAAGCGATTGGCGCCGAGCGCAACGGGAAACGCGTGGGAGGAGCCGGCATCGCGAAAGCCGCCGTGTTCGCCTTCTATCCCAACAAGCAGATGACGACCGGTGAGGGCGGCATTGTTGTGACCGACGACGAACCCTTTGCCAACATTCTTCGCAGCCTCGCCAATCAGGGACGCGACGACGCCGGGACATGGATGAATCACGTTCGCCTCGGGTACAACTACCGCCTCGACGAAATGAGCGCCGCCCTCGGCCTCTCCCAGATATCCCGCCTCGACGACATCCTCGCCCGCCGCTCGCAGGTCGCCGCCTGGTACGGCGAACGCCTCCAGGGCGTCGACGGCGTTGACGTGCCGTATGTCGCGCCCGAAACGACCCGCATGAGCTGGTTCGTCTACGTGATTCGGGTGGCGCCCAACATTGACCGCGTCGCGCTGATCCCGAGGCTCCAGGCCGACGGTGTGCCGGTTCGACCATATTTCGTGCCGATTCACCTTCAACCGTACTATCGCGAGCGATTCGGATACAAGGAAGGCGATTTCCCGGTTACCGAGGCAGTCGCCAAAACAACCCTCGCGATCCCCTTTTTCACCGACATGACCGAGTCGCAGGTCGATTACGTGTGCGACCGCATCGTCGCCCACATCGATCGCCGCCTGTAACAATCGCCGCCCGGGCCCATGGCTGGCGCAGAGGTGCGGACCTGTCGCCTGCCGGGTAGGGACCGATCTTGTGTCGGCCCGAGTTGAATCGGTCCGTCCGATATCTCAACTCAGGACCGTCGCATATCCGACCTCAACAAGACCCTCCGTTGGACTCCTCGACCACGCGCCCAACGAACAATCAATGCCCCACCAAGCGCGGCCAGCAACATCGCGATCGGGACAATTGCCGCGGTCGGTGGGGGGTCTGAGCGAATCGCCGCCTCGTTGCCGCTGAGACTTCGGTACACGGCCTTGGCAACGGCCGCGCCGATGTGGAACGGCAAGTAGAGCGCCACAACGAACTGCGCCCAAAGCAAACCGTGCGGCCCAGCGACCACCGCCATCGCCGCCCCGGCCAACCCGAACCCGACTATCGCCAGGACGAGGTCGGACGGTTTCACGACAAAGGCCACGACGCCCGTCATTGCCACCGCAACCGCCCAAACATGCCACGCTGGTCTTACCCTGAACACCGCGACGCCCAGCGCACCCGCCGCCGCAAACCAGATCAGCCCCGAGACACCGTTGAGCAGGCGCCCCACGTCGCCGCCGACCAAAATTGACGCCCCGACGATGATCGTCGCCGCCACCAGCGCGACTGTTCCAAACAATTCAGGTTTCATCTCAAAGACCCGTTTTCACGCATTGTTTCCGGCGCCGCCAAATCGCGCCTCGTCGTTTCCATTGTTCCAGAAATCGCGTAACCGAAACGGAAGCGATGCCGAACCTCGCGGCCTGTCATCATGCCTGCGTCGACCCCGGAACGCTGGTATACTGCCAGTCGCGTCCGCGAGCATGCCCTCGTAGCTCAACGGATAGAGCGCTTGTCTTCGGAACAAGAGGCTAGGGGTTCGAGTCCCTTCGAGGGTACC
>JACCUV010000133.1 GCA_013698495.1 Chloroflexia bacterium | reverse complement strand
AATGGCGGGCTGATCGCGCCATTCGTGCCCTCGGCCGACACCCTGAGCCTTCGCGCCATTTCGCGGCTTGCCCGGGATCTCGGCACGCGTGCCCGTGAGGGCGGGCTCACGCCAGAGGAGTATCAGGGCGGTACGTTCACGATCAGCAACCTCGGTATGTTCGATGTCGACGAGTTCATCGCCGTGATCAACCCTCCGCAAGCGGCGATCCTGGCGGTTGGCTCGGTTGCCGAAATTCCGGTGGTGAGGAGCGGCGAAATCGCGATCGGTCAGATGATGAAAATCACGCTGTCGGCCGATCACCGGGCGCTCGATGGGGCGCAGGTCGCGACGTTCCTGCAGTCAGTCAAGGCGTATCTCGAAAACCCGTTCATGATGGCGATTTCATAGTCGTGGGTCGGGCGTAGGGGCCGACCCCGTGTTGGCGCGTGTCGATTGGGTCGGCGCCGTCCCTACTGGTGATGACAGTACGCGGGAGAATGGCGCCATGTCTGGATTCGAATGGTTTCTGCTCGTTGTCGTCGTGATCGCCGTGCCACTGGTCGTTGCAGTGGCGATCACCTTGTGGACACTGGAGCAGGCGAAGCAGCGCAACCGAAAGAACCGGGAAATTGCGCCAGACTCCTCGGAACCGGTCAAGCGTCGCGCCACACGCGAGCCCGACACCAGCGTCGCGATCGTGCCGGCCGTCGCGATCGCGACGACGTCGCAGCATTCCCCGGAGCGGTCCGCCCGCGATCCTCAGGACCACGAGTTCGATCCTTCGCCGCCGTCAGACTCGACTTCTGGTTCAGGTTCAACCAGTTCGAGTCACGGTTTTTCCAGCGACTCGGGCAGCGGTGGGGGCGATTCCGGCGGTGGGAGTTCGGGTGGCGGCGACGGCGGTAGCGGTTCCTGAACGTGTTTCACGTGAAACATCACTGATTGCCGGTCGCACGGGAGACGCCTCGGACCTGGGATTGTTACGCTTGTGTCGGAACGGGTTGCGGAAACGTGAAACTCCACACTTCAATTGGCACACACTTTCAAGGAGAACAGGTTTCGTGGCACAGAATGAACGCTCACTCGTCATCATCAAGCCGGACGCGGTTCAGCGCGGGCTGATCGGCGAAATTCTTGCCCGGTACGAGCAGCGCGGTCTGAGGATCGCGGCGCTCAAGCTCGAACTCATAACCAGAGAAATCGCCGAAAGGCACTATGGCGAACACAAGGACAAGCCGTTTTTTGCGGGGCTGGTCGAGTTCATCACCTCGGCCCCATCGGTGCTGATGGTGCTTGAGGGTCCGGAGGCGATCAGGATCATCCGCGACACGAACGGCGACACCAAACCGGCGCAGGCTCTGCCAGGTACGATCCGCGCCGACTTTGGACTGACGATCGACCGCAATCTGGTCCACGCCTCGGACAGCATCGAGAGCGCCGCCGACGAGGTCGCGAACTTCTTCGGCGACGGCAGCATCATCGATTACACCCGCGCGATCGACTCCTGGATCAACGGCGACTAGGCCTGGCGCCAAAACATCACTGGACATAAGGGCACCTCGTGAGTTGGCGTTACGATGATGTCGTACTACGTGGGCGCGGTGGAAAGGCGTCATATTTTCTACGGGAGGACCTGGGTGTCCTCCCTGGGTTCTCCCGTGGCTGGGCCAGTCTCGTGAATTCGATGTTCGAACCAAGGCTGCGAACACCTCCACCAGGTGAGTGAACGATGTTTCACGTGAAACACGTCAGCGCACGATTTGGACTCAACACACTCCCGCAAAACGGTCGTTGACGTAGACAGCCTTGGCGATGGCGTCGCGTGCGGATGAGACGTATCGCATCCACGCCTCCCGCTCATGCCACACCGGCGCCAGTTCCCAGACGCAGAAGATCGGGCGATGTCCAGCGGTTTCCCGTGTTACCCGCTCGTATGGAGCACTGGTTGCGAGGTCTTTCACATACACCGTCTGCCACAACTCATTGTCGTTGTTCCAGGTGCAGACGATCAGGAAGGCGACGGACGTACAGTGGTGAAGTTCCAGGAAACCGAGCCGGTTCTCGAGCGCCAGGCGACCGTCTTCGGATTCGGCAATGAGGAACTCCCGGCTTTCGACTGCCAGCAGCTCCAGGGCGACGCCCGCTCGACTGATGTCGTACCACTTCAGATAGGCATCGCGCAGAACGAGGTTTGGTCTCGCCCCCACCAGTTTTGGATAGGGACGGTAG
>JACCUV010000061.1 GCA_013698495.1 Chloroflexia bacterium | reverse complement strand
GGTTTGCGACTCGCCGAGATTCTGTTTCGCGAGGCGGTCGAACCGCTGCTGGCGGATCACATGCCATCGCTACGGTACGCCGCGGGACTTGCCGGCGGCGGCTCGGACGCGATGGGATTCGACACCGAGCGTTCCACCGATCACGGTTGGGGTCCGCGCCTCGTGCTCTTCCTTGACGACGAGGATATCGATTCCTGGACGCCACGGCTCAACAATCTGCTCCAGACCTCCCTGTCGAGGACGATCGCAGGTTACTCCACGAGTTTCATCGAATCCGAGATCGAGCCCGGCATCATGCACATGGCCGAGATCGACAGCGACCAGCCAGTCAACCACCAGATAGCGATTACTTCGCCCAAGCGATGGCTTCGCCAAACACTGGGCGTCGATGTCACGGACCGGATCGATCCGGCGACGTGGACCACGCTTTCCGAGCAGACATTGCTGGAGGTGACCTCGGGAAAGATTTTTCGCGACGACTCAGGCGAGATCACGCGTCTTCGCGCCGGACTCGCCTGGTATCCGGACGATGTCTGGCGCTATCGGATGGCCGCGCAGTGGAAACGCATCGACCAACTCGAACCGTTCATCGGCCGGTGCGGCGAGGTGGGTGACGATCTCGGTTCGCACCTGGTGGCGATGACGCTCGTGCGCGACGCCATGAAGCTCGCGTACTTGATGGAGCGCCGTTACGCGCCGTATCCGAAGTGGATTGGGACCGGGTTCACGCGACTCAATCTCGCGCCAGAGCTGACCCCGGATCTCGATGCCGCACGATTCGCCACGAACTGGCGCGAGCGGGAAGCGGGTGTGGTTGGGGCGGTTGCCGCGCTCGCCGAACATCACAACACGCTCGGCCTCACCGCGTGGGTGGACCCGACTCCGCGACCATTTTTCGGTCGGCCCTTCCAGGTGATGTTCGGTGGGCGCTTCGCCGAGGCGCTGATGGCGACCATCACCGATCCCGAGGTGCTTGCCTTGCCGGCGCACCTGGGTGGGCTCGATCAGTACATCGATTCAACCGACGCGATGAACAGCCACGGCTTGCACCGGGCGATTCGGGAGTGGCTAATCCGCGAGTGAAAGCGACCGCCTTTGGTGCCGCCGGTGATCGCGATGGTAAGATCGGGCGATACCGTGACGCCGGATGAAGTCACGGTCCCTTCTCCATTGAAACGCGATTCGAGCGGAAAGAGGCGGGTGTGACAGCGGGAAGCAAGACGGTCCTGATTACGGGCGGGGCGGGTTTTATCGGGGCCAATCTCGCCAACCGGTTGCTGACTCGCTGTCACGAGGTGACGATTCTCGACGATTTTTCGCGATCCGGTGTCGAGCGAAATGTGAGCTGGTTGCGGGAGTTGCACGGCGATTCGTTCAACGTGATCGCCGGGAGCGTGACCGACGCGGCGGTCTGCGACGAGGCTGTACGCGATGTGGAGGTGGTGTATCACCTCGCGGGTCAGACAGCGGTCACGACCTCGGTCGCCGACCCGCGCCGGGATTTCGAGATTAATGCGTTGGGTTCGTTGAATGTGCTCGAAGCCGTCCGCAACTCGGGGCGCCAGCCGATCGTCGTCTACTCATCGACCAACAAGGTCTACGGCGAGATGGCGGAGACGCCGACGATTGAGCAGTCGGAACGCTACACGTACGTCGATCTCCCGAGTGGTGTGGCCGAGACCCAGCCACTGGATTTCCATTCGCCGTACGGTTGCTCGAAGGGCGCCGCCGATCAGTATGTCCGCGACTATGCGCGGATGTACGGGATTCCGACGGTCGTGTTTCGCCAATCATGCATTTACGGTCCGCGCCAGATGGGTGTTGAGGACCAGGGTTGGCTGGCCTGGTTCGTGATCGCGCTCGTCACGAGGCGGCCGATCACGATCTACGGCAACGGCAAACAGGTGCGGGATGTTCTCTATATCGACGATTTGCTCGACGCCTTCGAACTGGCGGTGGAGAAGATCGACGTCACCAGCGGCGAGGTCTACAACATCGGCGGCGGAATGGGTAACGCAATCTCGATCTGGTGGGACTTCAAGCCACTGATCGAGTCGATTCTCGAACGAGAACTCCCCGACCCGGCATTCGACACCACGCGACCGGGGGATCAGCCGATATTCGTGTCCGATTTCGCCAAGGCGACGCGTGACTTCGGATGGTCGCCCCAGGTTTCGGCTCCGGATGGACTTGGCCGGCTGACGGAATGGGTGGTCGCCAATCGCGATCTCTTCGCCCAGCCGTCGCGGTGAAAGTCCTCTTCGCCCTCACCTACTATCGCCCGCATGTCAGCGGACTCACGATTTATGTCGAGCGGTTGGCCACGGCGTTGGTCGAGCGCGGCCACGAGGTCACGATCCTGACCTCGCGGCACGACGCCACCTTGCCGCGCGAGGACGTAGTCGACGGGGTGCGGGTGGTGCGGGCGCCGGTCGCGTTCAGGGTCAGCAAGGGACCGGTGGCGCCATCGTTGCCGGTGTTGGCGCGACGATTGATAGCCGAGCATGACGTGGTCAGCGTGCACCTGCCGATGTTCGAAGCGGCGATGTTCGCGGCGCTCGGCCGTATGTTGCGCACACCGGTGATCCTGACCTACCACTGTGACCTGCTGCTGCCGCCGGGGATGTTGAATCGGGCAATCGACCGGACCGTGTTTGCGTCCAATTGGGCAGCGGCGAAACTGGCGAACGGAATTGTGGCCTACACCGACGACTATGCCAACCATTCGCGTTTGTTGCGGCGGTTCAAACCGAAGATCGCGATCGTTCCGCCGCCGGTCGTGATGCCGGCGCCAACACCGGAGGCGGTGAACGAGTTCCAGCGGCGCCATTGCCTGGAGGGGAACACGGTGGTCGGATTTGCCTCGCGATTCGCCGCCGAGAAGGGGATCGAGCACCTGATTCAGGCGCTGCCGGCGTTGCTTGAGCCGTTTCCCAATCTCAAAGTCCTGTTCGCCGGACCGTACTGTGACGTGATCGGCGAGGACGCGTATCGCGCGCGCCTGCGCCCGGCGATCGAGGCGCTGGGGGATCGTTGGGAGTTCCTGGGGACGCTCGGGAGGGAGGCGTTGCCGGCGTTCTACGGTTCGCTCGATGCGCTGTTGATGACCAGCGTGAATTCGACCGAATCGTTCGGGTTGGTCCAGGTCGAGGCGATGCTGTGCGGAACGCCGGTGGTCGCGACCGACTTGCCGGGGGTGCGTCAGCCGGTGACGGTGACCGGCATGGGCGAGATTGTGGCGATCGCCGATCCGGCGGCGCTGGCCGAGGGGATCGTGAAGGTGTTGTCGGAACCGGCCAGGTTCGTGCGTCCGCGCGAAGAGATCGAGCGCCTGTTCGACATTGAGGTCACGGTTTCCGCGTATGAGCGTTTGTTCGGGAAATCGCGGGACACGTAGGGCCGTGCCGCTGTCGCCCGCACCGCGCTCCCGGCCACTACCAACCGACATACCCGACGGGGCCGGCGTGACTCTGCCCACATCGATTGGCCGGCACAAGACCGGCCACTACCGACGATTACCTCGCGTCAGGACGTCAGGCCGTCTTGGCGTACTCGATCGGGTTGTCGTTGACGGTGAGGAGGAGGGGGCGGGAGCGGTTGTTGATGACATTGGCGTCGACGACGCACTTGCGGACGTTCTCGAGCGAGGGGATTTCATACATCACTTCGAGCAACACCTGTTCGATCGTGGTCCGGAGGCCGCGGGCGCCGGTCTTGCGGTCTTCGGCGTTGCGGGCGGTCGCTTCGACGGCATCCTTGGTGAAGACCAGTTCCACATCGTCCAGCGAGAAGAACTTTTGGTACTGCTTGACGACGGCGTTGCGCGGTTCGGTCAGGATTCGCATCAGATCCTCGTGCGTGAGGTGATCGAGCGCGACGGAAATCGGCAAACGGCCGACGAACTCCGGAATCAGTCCGTACTTGAGCAGGTCGTCGTGCGAAAGCTGGCGCAGCGCGTTGTCGACCTTTTCCGAGGCCTCGGCCCCGAAACCCATCGAACTCTGCTTGCCGACGCGCTTGGCGACGATCTCTTCGAGGCCCTCGAAAGCGCCGCCGCAGATGAAGAGAATGTTGCGCGTGTCGATCTGGATGTATTCCTGGTGCGGGTGCTTGCGGCCGCTTTGCGGCGGGACATTGGCGACCGTGCCTTCGATGATCTTGAGCAGCGCCTGTTGCACGCCTTCGCCGGAGACATCGCGGGTAATACTCGGGTTGTCCGATTTGCGGGCGATCTTGTCGATCTCGTCGATGTAGATGATGCCGTGCTGGGCGCGGGCGACATCGCCAGCCGATTGGATCAACCGAAGCAGGATGTTCTCGACATCCTCGCCGACGTATCCGGCCTCGGTCAGGGCGGTGGCGTCGGCGATCGAAAACGGGACATCGAGCAGTTTGGCCAAGGTTTGGGCGAGGAGGGTTTTGCCGCATCCGGTCGGGCCGACGAGCAGGATGTTGCTCTTCTGGAGTTCGACATCCTCATCCGAGTTGAAACCGGCCTGAATGCGCTTGTAATGGTTGTAGACCGCGACCGAGAGGATCTTCTTGGCGTTGTCCTGCCCGATTACATACTGGTTCAGTTGTTCGTAAAGTTCCTTCGGCGTCGGGATTTTGGAAACGCCAATCTCGGATCGTGGCGCCGCCGGCTCTTCTTCTTCAATGATCTCGCGGCAAAGTTGCACGCACTCGTCGCAAATGTAGACCTGGTTGGGTCCCGCGATCAGGCGCCTGACTTCCTCTTGACCCTTGTTGCAGAATGAACAGCGGTAGTGCACCAATCACCTCATCGTTTTCTTGTGTGTCGATCCGTCGCGGCGTTGCGGCGCATCTGCAAATATGCGGGCCTCACCTGTTGCGACGATGCGGCCCTCGTGTCCCGTCCGCGACGGCCCGAGCTACTTGTCTGACGATCCGTTGCCGATCATCGACGGCACACGGGCGACCAGCGCTGGCGTCAGGACTTCGTCGACCAGACCGTAGTTCTTGGCGTCGTCGCCCGTCAGGTAGTAGTCGCGTTGGGTATCGGATTTGACCTTGTCGAAGGGTTGGCCGGTGTGCTCGGCGAGGATCTCGGTGAGTTTGGTGGTGAGGGTCAAGGTTTCGCGAGCCGCAATTTCGATGTCGGGCACATTGCCGCGGAACCCGGCTGAGCCCTGATGAATCATGATCCGCGCGTTCGGCAACGCATAGCGCTTGCCCGGGGCGCCAGCAGAGAGCAGCACAGCCGCCATGCTCGCGGCCATGCCGACGCAGTAGGTCTTCACCTCGGGCCGGATCATGCGCATTGTGTCGTAGATCGCGAGACCAGCGTAGACTTCGCCGCCCGGCGAATTGATGTAAATGCTGATGTCGGCTTCGGAATCGTCGTGATCAAGGAAGAGCAATTGCGCGACCAGGAGGTTGGCGATCTGGCTATCGATCGGCGTGCCGAGAAAGATGATGCGGTCCTTGAGCAGACGAGAATAGATGTCGAATGCCCGCTCGCCGCGGTTGGTGCTTTCGACCACCATCGGCACGAGATTTTCGATCTTCGGAATTTCCATTCAAAAGTGGCCTTTTCGCACTAAGGGCAGCGCGGTCATACGCGCATTTGACCCTGCTACCCACGGACATTCGGTCGCTCGGTGTTGAGTGTTGCGAGCTTTGCGGCAATCGCGACCGGGAGCATGTCCGTTCATGTTTCCAATGATAGTCCCCGATGTCGAATTCTACACCTGGTCAAACGGTTGAATCGAGCACGGTGTCGCTTAATGGTATCACCAGCAGCGTGTGCCGAGCAGGTTTCGTCGATCAATCAATATGGCGCCGGCCGCTGGTGTCCTGCTCGATTTTCGGCCACGCCTCGCAGACGATCGCCCACGGTTGGTCCATCACCCGCGTCATCGCGATCGTAAAGGGACGGTCACCCTTGCCGCGCAGCCGTTTTGCGATGGCGTCGACATCGCCCGCCAGACCGCGACGACGGATATCGACCGGACCGGCGCCGAGTTCCCGGAGGCGGGTGTTGAGCGCGCGTTGGTTCCAGGGCAAGGATTCGACAACCCGAAGCGAACGGGCGAACGCGGTGGAACCCCAATTCTCCGAGACCAGGAAACCGATCCTGTCGTCGATCTTGCTTGCTCCGGTGGTTCGAGCCAGATCCTCGACCAGCCCAGCCCTCGTCACCGCCGGGTTGGGATCGAGCAAGGTGTCTCCTGTTTTGGGCGTGCGGACTGCGACGGGGTCTCCCGCGACCGGGCGCAATTGGTGCACCGTCTCGCCCTCGATCACGGTTGCCGAGTTGATCGCCTGGGCAACCCGCGGCGACCAGAGCATCGCCTCCTTGAGGTCGGTTCCAATGGCTATCGCCTCGAACTCCCACTCTTCAGGGATACGGGCGCGATCGAGACCCGGCGCGCACTTGACACCGACCGCGCGGTGGCCGTTGGCCAGCGCCACGCACCACTCGAGGGGAGGTTCGCTCTCACCCAACGTCATGCGGCCGCGCTCCGAGCGCCGGGCAGGGTCAATGAAAGCCGCCACTTGCTCGCCAGGCTCGAGTTCCCGAATGTCTCTTTCAATGAACTCCATCCTGTCCGCGACACCAAGCGCCGCGGCGTTCAGCCTGGCCATCGCCAGGTGCAACGGGTCGCGATCGACGGCGGTCAATGTCGCTCCTGGCGTCCCGAACGCCAGGGCCAGCAGGTCGCCGCCAATGCCGCAACAGAGGTCAACGATTTCCGGGAACTCGCGATACCGCTGGGCGCGCCAGTTGGCGACCGCCTCGGACGTTGCTTGCTCGAGACCGTCTCGCGTGAACCACATCTCGTCGGCGCGGCTGAATTTTGCGCGGGCCTTGAGCCGAAGGTCGTGGATCGTGATCGCAGCTATCGTCAGGTCGGCTGGGTAGGTCTTGCGCAATCGCGTGGCGATCGCGATTGAGACTGGCGCGTACGGGGTGATTTCGCGGAGTTCCGCCAGGAGGCGGGAACCCTCAGGCGTCTGCAATTGGGAGAGTTGTTCAAGGGTGATCATGGCTGTTCCGAAGCGCAACGTCGAGGATGGACAAAGAAATTGATTCGGTATATTGGGGCGTTGTTGGACTGGTGAAAGAGTTCCATTCGACATCAAGGGTATACATCGGATGAGGCAGAAGCCTTTGTGGTAGGAAAATTGCTTCCTACGCCTGGTCAGGAGACCCGAGTTCCAGCGTGCTCGGCAAAGGCTCTTTGCTGACCCCCGAATTTCCAGCAATCGAATGACCAACGGGGATGCGGACGAGTGGTGAAGCGCAAAAAACGGGCGGACACACGAATCGACCAAATTTGGGGTGGGTCATATGTTGGTCGCGGTCGATTCTGGTCTGTTACTACGAATTGCGGTTCCGGCTCCCGCCTAGGCCTCGTTGCTGTTGTCCGCTTCGGCAACCTTGTCGGCGGCGGCCTTGGCGAGCGAGGCTGCGGCGGTGGCGCTTTCGGCGCCGCGCTTCAGGTTCGCGGGAGCGCGGAATCCGGCATTAACGGCA
>JACCUV010000053.1 GCA_013698495.1 Chloroflexia bacterium | reverse complement strand
GGCCGCGATCGGGACCGTGCTTTCGAACATGCGGGCCGATGTCAGCGTGCCCTTCACGCTCGACATGTTCGCCGAAATGGCCAATTACAGTCCGTTTCACTTTGCGCGCATGTTCCGGCATCTGATCGGCGTGCCGCCAGGTGAATTTCTCGCCGCCCTGCGCTTCGAGCAAGCCAAGCGCCTGATCCTGCATACCGAAATGAGCATCACCGACATCTGCTTCGAGGTCGGGTTCTCCAGTCTTGGCACATTCTCGTCGCGCTTCAAGCAACTGGTCGGCGTGAACCCCGCCGATTTGCGGAACCTGCCCGATCCCCTCTCGGCACGGCTGCCGGCCCTGGCGTCGTGCGCGCGGACAGCGCCCAGCGGAAAAGGTTTCACGATCCATGGCAACGTCACGTCGCCGACGCCGTGCGCCGGACACTTGTTCATTGGGTTGTTTTCCACGGCCATCCCGCAGAGCACCCCGGTAGCCGGCACGCTTGTGGGCGGACCTGGTCCGTTCACGATTTTCGATGTCCCACCCGGAGTGTTTCGCCTGCTCGCCGCCCTGTTTCCCCTGGGCGACGACCCGATGGTTCACCTCCTGCCCAGCAGATCGTTGCCGGTGGGGGCGGATCCGTGGCCGGTCGTAGTCTCCCCCGATGTCGATCCGCGGCCACTTCACATCGAGCTGCGCCCACAGACGCTTACGGATCCTCCCATCCTCACCGCGATAGCCCCGAAAGTGCTGAGCATTTGACCAACGTCGGACCGCCGCGCGCATGGTCAGTCCGACACCCCGGGTTTCTTCGGTCGGCGCCAAATCCGGGCAATGCTGGCAGGTCGAACAAAGCTGGCCGCGACTTGTTTGTCGTACTCTCGAGGAGGGTTTACGCATGAACTCGCACGTTCACTCGGCCACGATCTACATTCAGGATCAGGATCGGGCGATCGACTATTACAGCAACAAGCTCGGATTCGAGAAACGCCACGACGACGCCTACGCGGAGCTCTCGGCCAAGGGCGTCAACTTCAGCGCGCCAGTCGAAACCATGCCGTGGGGAGCCAGGGCAACCTGGCTGGTCGATCCCCGCGGGCAACATGTTCTTCTTCACTGAGGGCCCATAAGGGCGCTTTCTTCGCGACCGGAGTGGTTGCGGGGAACGGGGCGGGAGACCTGCCAAAAACTTTCGGAAAAACAGTCGTATACCAACAATTCCTCAGGTACAATTGGTCCGACGCGAACAATTTGGCGGGGTGGGCTGCCCCTGCGCAGGTGTGAGCGTGATCGGGCAGGAATCTGGATGTCCACACACTCGTCAATTCCGGCAATGCGCCCCGGAACCAATGTTGTCCTTTCCGCGGAAGCGGCGACGTTGATCGCTGCCCCTGACGATCAGGTTGAAACCGAGGGCGAGGTTCCCACGGCGCTTGCGCCGATGGTCGGCCGCCGCCGGGAACGGCTCGCCGTCAGCGATGTCCTTCGCAATCCCGAAGTCCGTTTGCTGGTGCTGACCGGTCCCGGCGGCGTCGGCAAGACGCGGCTCGCGCTCAGCGTTGTCGAGGGCCTGCGCGATTCGTTCCGCGATGGCATCGCTTTCGTCGATCTCTCGCCAATCAGCCGCTCAGATCTCGTGTTGCCGACAATCGCCGTGAATTTGGGTGTTCGTCATAGCACGAATGTCCCACTGCTCGAAGCAATCAACGCCACCATCCGGTCGCGGCAACTGCTCCTGGTCATCGACAACTTTGAGCACGTAGCCGATGCGGCCTTGTTGTTGACCGACCTGCTGATGGCCAACCCGGAACTCACCATCCTGGTCACAAGCCGCTCGGTGCTCTCTGTGTACGGTGAGCATGTGTATCCTGTGCCACCGATGTCTGTGCCCGTTGCGCCCGCCGATGCGCCTGCCGGAACGCCGTTGACGCGGTCTCTGCTCAGTTCCGACGCGGTTCAACTCTTCGTGAAACGCGCCAGCGCGGTGCGCAGCGAGTTCCAGCTCACCAACGCCAACGCCCGCGATGTTGCGACAGTGTGTCGTCTGCTCGATGGCCTGCCGCTGGCGATCGAACTCGCCGCCGCCCGGATCGGCATTCTCTCACCCAAAATGCTGGTTCAGCGATTGCAGCGGCGCTTGCCCTTGCTCGACGACGGTCCCCGCGATGTTCCGGACCGGTTGCGCACCATGCGCAACGCCATCAGCTGGAGTTACGATCTCCTCGATCCCGAAGAACAGGCCGTATTCCGGCGTATCTCGATCTTCGCCAATACCTGGACGCTCAACGACGCCATGCATGTCGTCAGTGATCACGATTTGGATCGTGCCGGCCTCGTCGACGAGTTCGAAACGCTCGACCTGATCTCGTCGCTGGTCGACAAGAGTCTCATTCGCCAGGTCGATTCCGATACCGCTTCGCCGCATTTCGGTCTCCTCCAACTGTTGCGGGAATTTGGGTTGGAGCAACTCGAGGCGTGTGGCGAACGCGAGGTGCTTGCGCGGCGCCACGCGTTGTACATGCTCAGCATCGCCGAAGCAGCCAGTCCGGAGTTGATCGGTCCCAATCAAGTCGTCTGGCTTGAACGCCTCGCCATCATGCATCCCGATCTTCAGACCGCGTTCGCCTGGGCGATGGCACACGATCCACCCGAACTGGCGCTGGGCCTGGCAACCGCGCTTTGGCGCTTCGGTTATACCCGGGGGCACACCCGAGAGGGTCGGGAATGGATCCAGAGCGCGCTCGAGCGCGCCCCGGAACAC
>JACCUV010000046.1 GCA_013698495.1 Chloroflexia bacterium | reverse complement strand
ACCGTCTCCTGGGTGCTGGGTCGACCGGACGTCTTCCTCAACACCGTCGGCGACGTCGACATTTTGCCGAAGGTGCTCGACGCGGCGGAGCGCTTCGCATCGCGGCCATCCGACCAGGAAATGCACGTCCTCGTCGATCAATGGCAAATGGAACCGATGTTCGTTTGATCCGGACGGCCACGATTTGTTGACACCGTGCGCTCGTAGGGGAGGACCCGCATGTCCTCCCGCGTTCGTCGCTACCGCGATTGAGAGCGGATCGCGAAATGGTTGACGCCTACGGTCTTGGTAGGGCTGCGGAGCTTGCTCCGCCCGTCTTCCGCCAAGATCGTCAACCTTTGTGACACCCGCTCTGGGACGACAGGCAATAGGCGATCCCTCCGACACCGACTCGGGCGGACAGACGTGGACCATGACCGGCCAAATCCGTGACGTGACCGGCCGTCCGCCCCGACGACAGGCGACACGTTTTTGCGCCTATCGCCGGTCGCACTTTTTGTGATTCCGACGCAGGAGGAATCTTGAGGGCTCAGGATGACCACTGGTTGCACATCAAACACTATCGGACCCGATGCGTATGGCGAGTGCATGGTCGGCAAGCACCTCCTCAATCACGCGTCGCGGTCCCCTTGCTTCCTCGACATTCGCGCCGGGCAGCGCCGCCAGCGTGATGAGACCCTTCCACAGCGCCCAACCACGACCTCGCGCCCAGGTCGCGGGGTCGAGGGGAAGCGCGGCGCGGAAAGTCTCCCGGCTCTCCCTGGTGAAAAGCGTCCACGCGATCGCCAGATCGCAGGCGGGATCGCCCACGGCCGAACACCCGAAATCGATCACTGCGCTTAACCGGCCCCGCTCAACCAGCAGGTTCCCCGCGCTAACATCGCCGTGAACCCAAACAGGCGCACTTCGCCAGGTCGCCGCGAGGGCCGCCTCCCACACCGCGGTCGCCGCACTGGCATCGATTTCGCCATTCAGCGCGGCGATCGCCGTGCGAGTCTCACCGTCGTACGTGGTCAACGGCCCGCCACGAAAGAAATTGTGCGGTCCGGGCTTCGGTCCACCGGCGTCGTCGATCCGGTGTAGCGCGACGAGAAACCCGGCCAGTACGATCGCGAATTGACGCAGGTCGGCAATCCGCTCGACCGTCGCGGCCTCGCCGTTCAGCCAGCGGTAGATGGACCAATGCCAGGGATACCCATCGGCTGGTTCGCCGATCGCCAACGGGATTGGGATCGGCAGCGGCAGGTGCGGCGCGAGTCTTGGCAACCAATGGTGTTCCTTTTCCACCTGCAACGTGTAGCGCTCCGCACTTGGCAACCGCACCGACATCGTGTCGCCGAGATGAAAGGTCCGGTTGTCCCACCCACTTTGTTGAACCGGCGTGACCGGCAACTTTGCCCACTGCGAAAACTGCGCGGTGACCAATCGGCGCACCAGTGCCACGTCGATCTCCACTGCTTCGGAACGCCTTGCGCCCACTGACCGGTATGCCCTCCTTGTTCTGTCGTGAGTGTAGCGTGAGTCGTCCTTGGCGGAGGAAGTTCCCCCAGACGATTCTCGAAGTGGATTGTCATTCCGGTCTAGCCGAGAAAGAAGTAACCATGAAGTTTAGATCGTGGACAGTCTGAACACTCTCTTGACGCATGTATGGTATTGGAATATGATTAGAGTATGTATGTGGTGATCAGTTGGCAATAGAGTAGGAGTTGGAGCACGTGGCAAGAATAACTGTTACGGTTGAAGGTGAGGCAGAAGATGTTCGGGAGGCGCTACGCCGTCTTATAGGCGGCGAATCCCTGAGGTCAACGACTTCGAGTGCGGTAACATCTCCGTATCCACCACACGGGAGCGATGTTGGGTCAACAACAGCGTCAGAACCCCCCGCCCCCTGGACCAAAGACGAAGTAGCCCGATCTTGGCCGTATTTGTCGCTCCCGGCCCAGCGAGTTCTCGGGGAGATCGCGATGCGGCCCGAAGGCTACCCGCTCGACGAACTTGCGCAGTCCCTTGATTCCAACATGAGGGTCATTGGTGGGAACCTCGCTTCAGTTGGACACATGATGCGACGGCTCCACAAAGATGGTGGTTCCTTCACGAAGCCATTGCCTCTCAAACGCGACACGTTCAAACGCGTCTATGTGATGGAAGAGGACGTCGCCACCTGGATCCGGGAGCTTGCCGGGAAGACGGCAAAGTCGATGCCGGATAAAACCGGGGAGTGAGCTGACGTTGAGGGCCAAAGGAAGGTGCGCAACGCAGGGCCGATATTCACGATGAGACAACTGCTTCCGAGAATCCGCGCAGGGCATTGTCGATGTGGCGCCACTTGTTCAGGTTGCGCATGGCCCGCACCGTGTAAATGCGACCTTCCCGGACGTCGAATGTGCAAACCTGGTCGACCGCGCCCTCAACCAGGATCACGATCCCCGTCGCGCCGTTGATGTCCGCGTATTCAACCTTGAGTGCAGCATCGGGACCCAGTTTCTTAATTAGCCCACCGAGTCCACGAGCCACCCTGACGGCTCCCATGCCGGGTATCATCTTCGAGCGCTGTTCAAATGCTCCGACAGCCACCAAACATCGTCCGGCAGCCACCTCCAGTCCGTACCGCGGCCGCTGTCACACGAATTCGAAGGAAGCAGAATACCTCATGGCAGATGTCCTGATCGTCAATGGACGCGTGATGGATGGAACAGGCAACCAGTGGTTCTACGGCGACGTTGCACTCACCGGCAACCAGATCGAACGCATCGCCCCGCCCGGATCGATCGAGCGCGCCGGCGCTGCCACCGTGATCGACGCCGCCGGGCACGTCGTCTGCCCCGGCTTCATAGATATCCAGTCGCACTCGATCATCCCCTGGCTGACCGACCGCCGCTCGGTTTCGAAAGTCACCCAGGGCATCACTACCGAGATTCTGGG
>JACCUV010000036.1 GCA_013698495.1 Chloroflexia bacterium | reverse complement strand
CCTCCGAAGGCAAGCTGGAGCAAACCGACGGCCACGAGGAAATCGAGCTGGCCCTGATCGAGTTGTACCGCGAAACAGGTGAGCGCGCGTACCTCGATCAGGCGCGCTTCTTTCTCAATGTCCGGGGTAAGGGCGCGATCGGCGGCGGCGACTACCACCAGGATGCGACGCCGATCCGCGAGCAGCGCGAGATGGTCGGACACGCCGTGCGCGCGGTTTATCTCAACGCCGGCGCCACCGACCTCCTCATTGAAGAGGACGATCCATCACTCCGCAGGGCCCTGGATGCAATGTGGACGAACATGACGACCCGCCGCGCCTACGTCAGCGGCGGCATCGGCTCGCGCTGGGAGGGCGAGTCTTTCGGCAAGGATTTCGAGCTGCCCAACGAGCGCGCCTACACCGAATCGTGCGCGGCGATCGGCGCAATCATGTGGGCGTGGCGGATGCTGGCGTTGCGCGCCGAGGACAACACCCGCTTCGCGGATTGGATCGAGCACACGCTCTACAACGCGTTGCTCCCTGGACTCTCGCTCGATGGTCAGGAGTACTTCTACCAGAATCCACTTGCCGACGATGGCGCCCATCGTCGCCAACCGTGGTTCGGCTGCGCGTGTTGCCCACCGAATATTGCCCGGGTTTTGTCCCAGCTACCCGGATACTTCTATTCGGTCACTTCCCGGCGATTCCCGGAGTCGGATGGCCGCCACAACAGCGTCTGGGTCCACCTCTTCGCTGACGGCACAGCCATCGTCCCGCTGGATGACGGGGGATCGGTGACGCTGAAGCAGGTCACGCGGTATCCGTGGAGTGGCCAGATCGCACTTGAGCTCGTCGATCTGACGAATGCCGGCGACTTCACGTTACAGGTGCGGATTCCTGGTTGGGTCGAAGGCGCCGAGGTCGACGTCAATGGCGAGCGGTTGCCCGCCAGCGAGGCCGCGCCCGGTCAGTACGCGACGATGCGCAGAGTCTGGAGCGTCGGCGACGTGGTGAAGGTGCATCTTCCCATGCCGGTCAAGCGAATCGTAAGCCATCCTCGAGCGTCCGAAGATACCGGCAAGGTGGCATTGCGGCGCGGTCCCCTGCTCTACTGCGTCGAGGCCGCAGACCATCCGATTGGCGATGTACGCGACCTCGTGCTGACAGACGACGCGCAAATCATCGCCGCCTTTCGGCCGGATCTGCTTGGGGGCGTCGAAGTCCTCACCGCCGACGCCGAACTTGAACCGTCGGCGACTGGTTGGGAGGGGGCCCTGTACCGCACGCTCGAGTCACTTGAGCGTGACCGTTCTACTCGCTCCAGCGTGACCCTGACCGCGATTCCGTACTTCGCCTGGGCGAACCGCGGCGCCGGCCCGATGACCGTGTGGTTGCGACGGGTGTAGGACGTGTGAAACCAACCTTCATCGGCGTCTGCGACGAGGGTTCAGGATGCGGAGGACGGTAACGATATTGCGATGGTGACGATAGACGATGATGTGGTGAGCGAGCACAACTTCGCGCTCGTTCGGGAACGGTCGTCGCCTTCCCATCTCCGGAAAGACTCGAATGCGTTGAAAGGCATCCCAGATCACCGACCAGTACGCCTCAACCTGGTCATCTCCCCATGTATCGAGGGTGTATTGAAGGATGTCCTGGATATCTTGTTCTGCTTCCGGATCGATGATGAGGTCAGTACTTGACTTCGTCACGCACTGATTTTCCTTCACGAGAGCTGTCTCGGGCTCGATCCAGGAGTTCTCGCATCACTTCTTCGGTGAGCTCGCGAGTTTCTCCGCGGTCGGCCTGGGCGCGTGCCTCAACGAGCAATTCGTCATCGACGAATGGAACGTCCTCCAACTGATACAGAGCCTGGACGACAACGGCCTCCACCGTCTCGTATCGGCCGGATTCAATTTCTCGATCTACAATCGCTTGAGCTTCAGGAGTAAGCGTAATGTTCACGATCTCCTCGATTCCTTGATGGTTTGGTGGATCACCGTCGCTTGCGGCGAGGACTCACGATGACCACTATCGTAGCTGTCGCGCCGTCATACCGGTACACAATTGTGTGGTGTCGAAGGGAGTGCTCCCGTATGCCTCCATCCGGCGAAAGCGCCAATCCCATCTTAAGGAAATCCCGAAGCAGCAGAAACGCGCGATGGAGCATCTCGTCGTAGATTTCTGCTTGCACTTCTCCCCATTTGCTCAAGAGTACCGATAGATATCCTCAATATCCTGTCGTGCCTGCCAGGCAACAACGAGGTCAGTACTTGATATCATCGGTTATCGGCTTGCCCAAACGCGCGGTATCCATCGCGTCGCGTCGTATCTGAGCGCGAAGTTCGTCGTTCCATTCATGGATTTCCCCACGATCAGATTAACCGATAGCCTCAATCGCCTTGGGATCACTCATCGTGTCGTAAACAATCTGCTCGCGATCAAGCAGCTTGAGCGCCTGGATGACGACGTCCTCCTGCGTGGAAAAGTGGCCCGCGCCAATTTCCCGCTCAACGATCGCCTGAGCTTCCGCGGAAAGAGTGATGTTCATGGCTATCTCGATTCTGAAACGCAGACTTCAACAAACCGGTTCGATCTTTTGTTGGGCACATTATACGTCACCGTCCGCCACGCTCTTCCCTGGAAACACCAGCGCCACCACCCGAATTGACCAGATTGACTACAATGGTGAATATCGTCATTTCGGAGGTGCAGCCATGGCAAAGCGCCCGTACCGGGCTTCGAACGTGTGGACAATGACCGAAGCCCGCGCCAAGCTCAGCGAGATCATCGACCGCGCCATCCAGTACGGTCCCCAGCTCGTCACGAAGCACGGCAAACCGGCCGCCTTCATCGTCTCGATCGAGGACTGGCGCCGTCGCCAGGCCGGATTGCCCCTGGTGCACGAGGAACAGGAGGCCGGATGATGGCCATTCGGAAAGAAAGGAACCCCTCGACGTGGTCTGTTGTCGAGGCCAAGGCGCGACTGGACGATGTCATCGGCGAATCGGACACCTCCGGCCCTCAAAAGCTTGTCCGGAACACTGATGAGCTGGCCGTCGTCGTACCGCCGGACGATTGGGGAAGGGACCAGCGGCGCAAGGGAACGTTGGCCGAATTCTTCCACAATTCCCCGTTGCGGGGTTCAGGCATCATTCTGGAACGTCATCCCGACACCATCGGTGATCCAAGGGACATTGATTTTTGAGGTATGTACTTGACACAAGTGTTGTTTCAGAACTGAGGCTGGACAACCCAAACCAAAATGTGTGGCAATGGTCGACGAATGTCGCGGAGGAATCCGTGTCCATCAGCGTTGTCACAATTGCCGAAATTCGTAGCGGGATAGTTCGACTGCCCGCTGGCAAACGCCGACAGGCGTTGGAACTGTGGCTCGATCGGGACGTTCGAGAGCGATTTCGAGGACGCATTCTCGGAATCGACGAAGTTGTTGCTGACGTATGCGGACAGTTGCTCGGCCAACGTCACGTGACTCCTGCTGTTCGCAGAATTATGGACTTCTGGATTGCCGCAATTGCCAAGCATCACGGTCTCACTTTGGTGACCAAGAACGTCAGGGACTTCCAGGATCTTGATGTGCCGATCATCAATCCCTGGACGGAGGAAGCAACATCGTGACCAGCATGGTGTCCAGTGTCGCCATCGCACGCGGGCCCGATCCTCAGGAGAATGGCGAGAATGTCTGACCAGCAGGTCGCACTCAGGATTGCAAGCGTCGACGACAGGCCGACGGTAGGCAACCTGTTGCAACTCTACCTGCATGACATGAGCGACTTCGTTTCCACTTCGATCAGTCCCGAAGGCAGATACGCGTATCCGTATCTCGACCGCTATTGGAGCGAGGAGGGTGAGGCTGAGGGACGCGTCCCGTTCATCTTCACGGTCAACGGCGAACTCGCCGGATTTGCCTTGAAGAACAGCCACTCTCGCCTCGGACAGCCCCCGCCAACAAGCAGCATCGCTGAATTCTTCGTTCTCCGTCCATGGCGAGGTCAGGGAGTCGGCAGGGCCGCCGCGTTTGCCTTGTTCGACCATTTCGCGGGACGTTGGGAGGTGGCTCAACTCCGCACGAATGAGCCCGCTCATCGGTTCTGGCGTCGTGTCATCGACTCCTACACCACAAGCCGATTCCTGGAAGAGGACATCGACACCGAGCGATGGAATGGATTTGTTCAAGCGTTCGATACGCCAGCCGGGAAACACTTGTGATCGACGAGCTGTTCATTGCATCCTGGGCGGATCGGGTCCAACGCGAGATTCCGAGAACGGTCGCGGTGATCCTGAAGGGCAGCCATGCCCGCGGCAACGCTGGCCCCTGGAGCGATCTCGACCTCGATGTGCTCGTCTTCGACGACGAGATCGCCAACCCGTACCTGACCTGGATCGTCGCCGACGGATCGGGCCGGCTGGTGCATGTCTCGGCCGCGGTCGAGCGGATCGACGACTGGCTGGCGGGGTTCCGGGAAGCCGCGTCGTGGTCGTTCGGATTCCGGAGCAGCGAGGTGACGCGGCTGATGTGGCTGGGCCGGCCATCGCTCCGTGCCGAGCTCGACCGGCCCAGCCGCGAGCATCCGGGCGGCGAGCCCGAGCTCGAGGATTTCATCGAGGAACTGGGCAAGGCGCGCAACGCCCGGTTGCGCGATGATGAGGTCTCGCTCCGGCTCGCGGTCCAGGAAATCGCCCAGTTGTGCCCAGCCATCCTAGTGCCGCTGAACGAACCAGCCTATCCAGGAACCCGCCCCGACGCGCTCCGGGCCGCGCTCGACCTGGTCATCG
>JACCUV010000030.1 GCA_013698495.1 Chloroflexia bacterium | reverse complement strand
GTCTCGACCGACGCCACTTACGCCTTGAAACAGGCCCTGATTGACATTGCCCTGGATATGTAGCCTGGCCGAGGGACGGACTCATCCCGCAGTCTCGTAGGGGTGGTGCCGACATCGACCATAAACAACGTCTGGCCAACCCCCATCCAGTCGATGGTGTGTCCGCCCTTGATGCGACATGAACGGTGATTCGCGCGATTTCGGACGGACATCTCTGCACCACGTCGGTCCAGGTGTCTCTCATGCCGGTATCCAGCAGGGCCGGTACCGCCCCTACAGATCGCGTGATGCTGATGATGCTTTCGGTCCGGTGATTGGCGGTTGTCGCCAACGTTAATCCGCCAAGGCGGCTCGTTGCGCGGCGAAGAGGTCCCTCAGGCCGGAACTGGCGAGGCTGAGCATCGACTGCAAGGTCTCCGGCGAGAACGGTTCCTGCTCGGCCGTGCCCTGGATTTCGACAAATGCGTTCCGGTCAGTCATCACGACATTGACATCGACGTCCGCCTTCGAATCCTCGCGATAGTCGAGGTCGAGCACCGGCACACCGCGCAGCACCCCGACACTGACCCCAGCGACGGCAGATTTGAGCGGATTGCGCTTGACCTTGCCGGCGTCAGCAAGCCCGCGGCAGGCGAGGGCGAGGGCGACGTAGGCGCCAGTGATCGCCGCGCACCTGGTTCCGCCATCGGCCCGGATTACGTCGCAGTCGAGAATTACCTGGCGCTCACCCAGCGCCTCCATGTCGATCACGGCCCGCAGGGAGCGTCCGATCAGGCGTTGGATCTCGACGGTGCGACCGCCCTGCTTGCCCCGCGCCGCCTCGCGCTCGATCCGGACCGGGCTGGAACGGGGCAGCATCGCGTACTCGGCCGTGACCCACCCTTTGCCCTTGCCCTTCATCCAGCGCGGCACGTCCTCCTGGATCGTTGCCGCGCAGAGCACGTGGGTCTCGCCGATCCGGATCAGGGCCGAACCCTCGGCGTAGGGCGCTTCGTTGGGGATGATCTCCACCGGCCGGAGTTGGTCGGTGGCCCGATCGTAGGATCGTTGCATGGGGATCGTGATGGTCACGGTGGCCTCGGTCTGTCCGGGCCGGCACGCAGGCCGGTCCCTACGAATTACGGGCCGGCACGCAGGCTGGCCCCAACCAAACGCAGGTCGACACGGGGGTCGGCCCCTACGAGGGCCTGGTCTCGCGGTAGATTTCTCTGATCCGTTCGAGGCGCTCAGCGAGCTCACGTTCGAACCCGCGATCGGAGGGTTGGTAGTATGTGCGGCCCTTGAGATTTTCCGGCAGGTTTTGTTGTC
Organism: Chloroflexia bacterium; assembly: GCA_013698495.1. Lineage (GTDB taxonomy): Bacteria > Chloroflexota > Chloroflexia > Thermomicrobiales > UBA6265 > JACCYX01. The sequence goes on along the minus strand of JACCUV010000030.1, from coordinate 4,972 downwards.
CAACGATCCCTTCGTCAAAGTCGTGGGCGTAGCGGTAGCCCTCGCCGTACCCCAGATCGGACATCAACCGCGTCGGGGCATTGCGCAGGTGAATCGGCACAGGATCGTTGCGGGTTTGGGCGACATCGTCCCGCGCCTGACCATAGGCGACGTAGATCGCGTTGCTCTTCGGGGCCAGCGCCAGGTATACGGTCAGTTCGGCCAACGCCAGCGCGCCTTCTGGCAGTCCTATGAAGTGGACAGCCTGTTGCGTGGCCATCGCCAACGTCAGAGCCTGGGGATCAGCCAACCCAACATCCTCCGAGGCAAACCGCACCAGCCGCCGGGCGACGTACATCGGATGGTCGCCGCGTTCCAGCATCCGGGCCAACCAGTACAACGCGGCATCGGGATCGGATCCGCGAATCGTCTTGTGCAATGCCGAAATCGCGTCGAAGTGATCGTCGCCGCTCTTGTCGTAGGTGGCGGCTCGCCGCTGGGCCGCGTCCTCCGCCAGCTCGATCGTGATCAGGAGATCGTCGCCCACACCGGCCGAGGCGACTTCCAGCGTGTTGAGGGCGAATCGGGCATCGCCATTCGCCATGTTGGCGAGGAATTCCAGGGCATCGTCGGTTATCGAGAGGTTTTCCTGGCCGAGCCCTCGCTCTTCGTCCGCGAGCGCTCGCCGCACGATCGTCTTGATCGCCTCGTCGTCGAGGGCGGTGAGCACGATCACTCGCGACCGCGAGAGGAGCGGGGCATTGACTTCGAACGAGGGATTCTCGGTCGTCGCCCCGATCATGATCACCGTGCCGTCCTCGACATACGGGAGGATCGCGTCCTGCTGCGCCTTGTTGAAACGGTGAATCTCGTCGATGAAGAGAACAGTGCGGGCGCCGTTCATGCCGAGCCGGTCCCGCGCTTCGCTGACCGCCTTGCGCAGATCAGCGACACCCGAGGAGACGGCGCTGACGGAGGTGAACGTGGCTTCGGTCGTGGCCGCGACGAGCCGGGCAAGGGTGGTCTTCCCGGAACCCGGTGGCCCCCAAAGGACAACCGAGGAGAGGCGATCCGCCTCGATCGCCTTCCGCATGAGCGAACCGGGTCCGACAACCCGGTCCTGTCCGACGAGTTCATCGAGCGTCCGCGGACGCATTCTCGCCGCCAGCGGTCCGCCCGCGGCCAGATGCTGTCGCCGGTTGGACTCGAACAGGTCCATGCGGGGCTAGTTGCTTCCCAGGGACTCGAGTTCCTCGACTTCGGTATCGAGGGTGTCGATGTAGGCGAGGAGTTCGTCTCGCGTCGCGATCCCCAGTTCGTCGAGGGTTTCGAGGATGCTGTAGAGGTCTTCGAGGCTATCGTAGAGGGAAAGCAGGGCCTCGTTCTCGCCCGATTTCCGATTGCCTCTCTGTTTGCCTCCGGGTTGCCGTGCGTTGTCGGACATTTTGGTGGTTCATTCCCCTTCGTGGTCAACCTGTGTCAGGCAAGGATGGCGAGCAACAGCAGAAAGAGGCTGCCGACTCCCCCGAATTCGATCAGATCGCGAGTGCTGACGGCGCGCTTCTGGACCCGGACCAGCAGCAGCCCGGCAGCGACATAGAAGACGACCAGCAAAACTGCGCCACCGGTCCAACCATATGACGGCCACCAGTTGAGCGCAACCGTGACCTGGGCGAGCACCCACCCCCCGATCAACGCGTAGAACACGCGTTGCGGCGGGGCGATGCCGCCACGCTCGAGCGTTTCAAGGATCAGGATCGCGCCCATCGCCCCGATCAGCGGACCGGAAATCCACGAATCGAGTTTGTTGAGATACACGGCGCTGAACGCCAGGAACGCGATTCCGTGCACCACCAGAGTATGAATCACGGAGGCAACCTTGGTCGATTGCTCGTCCGTTTCATCGAGCAAGTCTCGCGAAAGCAAGGCGCCGGCCGTCCCGAAAAACGCGATCAACGGTCCTACCGCCAACATCGGCCGGTTGTGAAAGGTGGCGACGAGCAGGATGGCGGCGATGGTCGACACGAGTGGGACTGCCCAGGCGGTCGCCATTGCCGTGGCCGGTCGCGGCTGACCGACGGCCGCCGCCGCATGGGAGGCGGTGCGTTCCGCAAACTGGGCGCCGCCGGCGGCGAGCAGCAACGTCCCCGCCGCGATCGCCCAGAACATCGCGTCCGTGTTTTCGAGCACGGGAGGGTCGGACCCATCGCCGGACCCGATCGAAATGATCGCAAGCAGCAGCACCGCGCCAGCGACCAGCAGACTGACGACGACGCCTTGCCCGTAGGCAGGCTGGCGCGCATCGGCGTTGGGAATGCCCAGCCCGAAGATTTTGTGCTCGTCGTTTCGCGGTTCGTCGGCGTCTTCGAAACGGTCCTCATCGACAACCCGCCGCGAACGAGGCACCCGTCGGTCGGTATCAACCATGTCTCGCTGGGTCATGTGTGAGCCTTCGCCATCTTGCGTTCTCCCACTACCGCGGCGTGGCGGCGGCGGGATTCTCCCGTTCGATCTCCCCGGATTGACCCGATCGAATGTCCGACCAGGCAGCCTCAATTTCGGTTCTGGAGATCGCGCCTTCCCGTATGACGCTGATGGTAGCATCCCCGAGCACGATCACGGTGGAGGCCAGCCCTCCCCGGGCTATCCCGCCATCGAGCACGAGGTCGAGATTGTCGGCCAGCGTGGGATCGATTTGTTCAGGTCTGAGGGCGGGAGTTTGACCGGAGAGATTGGCGCTGGTGACGGCGATCGCGCCGCCGCAGCGTTGAGCGAGGATCAGCGCCACCGAGTGATCGGGCACGCGCACGCCGACTGTGCCATCGTCGGCCACAACCTGGGATGGCAATCCGTCGAGCGCCGGCAACGCGATCGTCAGCGGACCCGGCCAGAAGGCGCCGGCCAGCCGCAACAGATCGGGATCGACGTCGCCAGTGACCTTGGCGAGTTCGGCCGGGGACGCGAGCAGCAATGGCAGAGGACGATCCCGATCCCGTCCCTTGAGTTCGAATATGCGCTCAAGCGCGTCGGGAAAGGCGAGCGATGCGCCAATACCGTAGACCGTATCGGTTGGAAAGGCGACGATTCCGCCGTGCTGCATCGCCGATATTGCCTGTTCCAGCGCTCGCGGTTCTTCGAGCGTGAGCAACTTCATTGCCTGGGGACCTTTCGGGCGAACTCGTAAACGCTACCTTGCGATTCTACAGCGCGGACTTGATTTGCGTCGCCAGTTGGGTGTTGATGCCATCGACGCTGGCCAGTTCCTCGATCGTCGCTTCCCTGATCCCCTTGAGCGATCCAAAGGTCCGGATCAGGGCCTTCTTTTTGGTTGGGCCAACACCGGGCACATCGTCGAGACGCGACTGGAACGTCGATTTCGAGCGTCGCGCGCGGTGGAAGGTGACGGCGAAGCGATGCGCCTCGTCGCGGATGCGTTGAACCAGGAAGAGCGCCTGGGCATCCCTCGGCAACAGGATCGAATCCTTGCGTCCGGGCAGGAAGAGTTCTTCCTGTTCCTTCGCCAGGCCGCAAATCGGCACATCCATGCCGACTTCGCGCAGTCCCTCGATCGCGGCGCTCAACTGACCCTTGCCGCCGTCGACAATCACGAGATCGGGGAGCGTCGTCCACTTTCCGTCGCGCTCCTCGTCGGATTCGGCGGCGCGGCGGAAGCGGCGCTTGATCACCTCGTTGATCATCGCGAAATCGTTGGCCCCAACAACCGTCTTGATCGTGAACCGCCGGTACTCCTTCTTCGCGGGTTTGCCATCCTGGAACACGACCATGCTGGCGACCGGGTTTGTGCCCTGCAAGTTGGAGATGTCGTAACACTCGATTCGCCGGGGCAGCCTCGGGAGGTCGAGCGCCTCAGCCAGCTCGGTCATCGCGCCGGTCATCTTCATTTCATCGGAAAGATGCTTGAGCCGTGACTGTTCGAGGTTCTCGTCGGCGCTCCTGGCGATCATTTCGATGAGTCCCCGGTTGTCGCCACGCTGGGGAACCGAAACATCGACCCTGGCCCCGCGCAGGCCGTTGAGCCACTCGCTGACGATCGGCTGTTCGGTGGCCGGGAGCGAATGCTGAAGCAGGAGGCGCGGCGGGATCACGGCGGCATCGGAGTAGAACTGGGTAATGAAACTGGAGACGATTTCGCCGGGCGAGTCGTTGACGGTGGCCTGCATTGCGAAGAACTCGCTGCCGATGATCTTGCCATTTCGCAGGAACCCGACCTGAACACCAGCGTCGCCGCCGGGACCGTGGGCGATGGCGATGATGTCGGCGGTCGTGCCGCGCGAACTGACCACCTTCTGGCGCTCAAGGACATGGGTGATCGCCTGCAACCGGTCCCGCAGTTCAGCGGCGCGCTCGAAGTTCCAGGCTTCGGAGGCCTGCTCCATTTCCTCCTCGATCCCGCCGACGATTTCATCGCCACGACCGGAGAGGAAGAGGGTCGCGCCGTCGATCGACTTCATGTAGGTCGCCCGATCGACGGCCGAGATGCACGGCGCCGTGCATTGGTGCATGTGGAAGTAGAGGCAAACGTCGTCGTGGCCGGTGATCTTCTTGTCGCACTTGCGGTAGGGGAAGAGCCGGTTGAGGAGATTGATCGTCTTGTAGGCGGCCCCGGCCGATGTGTACGGCCCGAAGTAGCGGCTCCCATCGTTGACGATGAGGCGGGTGCTGATGACGCGCGGCCACTCCTCGTTGGTGATGCGGATGTATGGGTAGGTCTTGCTATCCTTGAGCATAACGTTGTACTTGGGCAAGTGCTTCTTGATCAGCTCGTTTTCGAGGATCAGGGCCTCGGTGGGGGTATCGGTGCGGATCACGTCGAAATCGGCAATGTGGGCGACGAGTTCGCGCGTCTTGGGGTCGCGGTGGCGCGTGCCCTGAAAGTAGGAGCGGACGCGATTGCGCAGCGCCATCGCCTTGCCGACGTAGACGATCGCGCCCTGATCGTCCTTCATCAAGTAGACGCCTGGGGCCTGGGCAA
>JACCUV010000327.1 GCA_013698495.1 Chloroflexia bacterium | reverse complement strand
CGCTCGACCCTCACCGGCGAGCACCTCGCATAGTACACCGGGGCCTGACCGAGGACTGTCCTCAATGGAGGAGGATCCCACCCTGAGCCCGTTGGTACACGTCGGGTGATGCCAGCGCAATCGCCTATCGCCGCGTGAACGTCACGTGCGTGACGCCGCTCGGTGACGAGACGACTTCAACGTCGAAACGCTCTTCGATCCCTTCCAGACCGTCCCACAGGCGGACGCCGCGGCCGAGCAGGACCGGCGCCTGCACGACGTGGAGGGAGTCGAAGAGGTCGGCGGCGAGGAAGTCGCGGAAAGGGGCCAGTTTCCGCGCGGCATAATCAGCGGACCTGCAATTCGAATTGCGGGTCCGCTGGCGTCCTGTTCCCTGGCCCCACGCAGTCAGCGCATCCGAGCACCTACTGGCAGGCCCAGTGGTGGCGCATCCCGTTCGCCCACATCCACCCGGCAGCATCGGCGTTCGACCATGGGTCGAAGATGTTCTCCCCGCGCTGGCCGTTCGGCGTGAACGCGAAGGTCGATGGCCGAAACTGGAACAGGCCGCTAGTGCCGCTCGCCGGATTCACGATGTCCGGATCGAGGAACGACTCGCAGCGGGAGACCCGAAGCATGTCGACCCGTGACTGACCCCATTTATCGGCTGCCTGGTAGATGATGGCGATCATCTCAGCCTCGTGGGCATTGGCCGGTCCGGGATCGACGAAGGTTTCGGGCTGGTACATCAGGGTCGAATCGAGCCAGCCCGCGAAGCCTGCCCACCTTGCCGGGACGTGGACCCCACTGGCGCTGCCCGTTATGTCCACTAGTGTGCCCGGCGGAACCCAGAACACAAACGAACCACCGCCTGGGGCCGACATCATGCGTTGCGATCGGCTGGTGATCATCTGGTCGACGATCTGATATCCCCATCCAGGTGTGAGGTTACCCGATGGCGCCCAGCCCTTGGCCGCGTTGTACCGGATCGGGGTCCAGCCGTTGACCGAGTCGCCCATGATCTCGACCCGCCAGCCGTTGTTGAGCGTCTGGATATGCCCGAAGCTCGATCCGGGTCCCCGGCGCAGAGAGACCGATGCATTGATCGTCGCCTTGCCGATCGCCTGGTCGCCGATGGGCGGCACGTCAGGATCGTCCGGATTCGTCGCCCCGATATCGAGGAAGTCCACCGACGCCCAGCCTTCGGTTCCCTGATAGCGAATCGGTCTGAAGCCGTTCCGGGCTTCGCCGAGCAGATCGACCTGGCTGCCATTGGCGAGGCCGCGAATCACAGGATGATCGAGTCCGGGGCCGGATCGCATGTTGAGCGTGGTCGACACGGAGACGACGGCCGTGCCGATCACGCCGCCAGGTGGAATGGTCGGAGTTGGCGTTGCCGTTGGTGTGGGCGTGGACGTCGGAGTCGGTGTCGCGGTTGGTGTCGCCGTCGGTGTTGGAGTACCGCCACCGCTCACGGTGATGAACTCGGCAGACGCCCAACCACCGCGATTGTTGGCTCGAATCGGGAGGAAGCCATTTTCAGCCGCGCCGGTAATCGAAACCTGCGTGCCATTGGTGAGCACGCCGATAACCGATGACGCTATGCCGGGGCCGGACCGGAAATTGAGCCGGGCGACGTTGACGACGCCAGCACCGGTCACCGGATCGTCCGGGGTGACGGTGGGAACGACGGGTGGGGGGGTTGGAGTCGGTGTTTCGGCCGTGCCCGTGCGCAGGAAGTCGGTCGACGACCAGCCGGTGGAGCCCAGATAGCGAACCGGCAAGAAGCCGTTTTGGGTGCCGCCCATGACATCGACCTGGGCTCCGCTGGGAATTCCGCGCACCACGCCGAACCCTGTTCCCGGACCGGACCGCATGTTCAGGTTCACGCCGACCGTTGTCACCGTCGCCGTGCCCACCACGCCGCCGTCCGGCTCGGTCGGGATCGCGGTCGGGGTGACCGGTGTGCTGACGGCTCCAATGGTCAGGAAGTCGGCCGATGCCCAGCCTTTGACGCCCTGATAGCGGACAGGCCGGAACCCGTTTTGAGCCTCGCCCATGACGTCGACCTGCGCCCCGCTGGGAAGACTGCGGAGAACGCCGAAGCCGGAGCCTGGTCCGGAGCGCAAATTCAGGTTGAGACCGCCGGTCGAGACTGTGGCTGTGCCGATTGCGGTGTCGCCAATCGGCGGGTTGTCCGACGCAGGCTCGGTCGGTGTGGCTGGTGGCGCCGTTGGTTCGGGAGTCGGATCGGGTTGAGCGGGTCCACCCTCGGTGCTGAGGAACTCGGTGAACGCCCAACCGGTCGTGCCGTTCCAGGTGACCTGGGAGAATCCGCTGGCGATCTGACCAGTGAGTTGGACGGTGGCGCCGTCGGGCATCACGGCGACGACGGGATCTACGGTCGATGGACCGCTTCGCAGGTTCAGCCGGCCGTCGCGCACGAAGCGCGTCCCCGTCGGGCCCGTGGCGCTGCCACCGTCGTCTCCACCACCGCTACCGGCAGTCAGGAAATCGGCGGATGAGAAACCGTTGATGCCGCTATATGAAACAGGGTAGAAATTGCTCTGGAGATCGCCTGTGACCTCGACCGTTGCCCCGCTGGGAATGCTGCCAATCACCGGGAAGGTTGTTGCCGGCCCCGACCGAATGTTCAGGTTCGCGGTCGCGGTGAACGAAGCGGCGTCAACATCGGCGGGCGCGGAAATGTGCGTGCCAAAAACGACGGCGAGCGCCATCGCCAGCATCAGCACGCGTCGCCAGCCGGCAACGCCCGATCGAACGTGTATTGAGTGTGAATGGAACAACGAAAGTACCCCTTCCCCAGGATCAATGGTTGCGGCGTGACGCGTGGCGCCACGGTGCCCGACACGCATTGAGGGTATGAAACAAACGAGGAGCGCGGCCACGGCGTCTTAGCCAGAAACGCCTGTATCTGTGGGTTTGCGCGGGATCGCGGCGGGTCCAGCCAGGACTCACCGGTGCGGGTTCACCAACCGCGAACGTCTGGCGGGGCATGGATCATGGCGTCGCGCAGCCGAACGTTTGTGGTTTGAGTCTGCATGTATCCCACAAACCGGATTTCAATGTCAACCATTCGGGAAAATGCGAGATGGTTGAAGGTGTCCGAATTGGATGGGCGATGTCGGGCTGACCACCCTGCTTGTTGATTGGTCAAAGATCGTTCACGCCGGGGTCAACCGTACTGACAAATAGGCAAGTTCAAGCCGAATTGCACGACGGGTGTAGGGGCGAACCAGGATCGACCGGATACAGCGCTTTCCCTACAGGAGTGTGGTCGATCCGTGTGTTCGTCCGGGCGCCTGCTGCCACCAAGCCTGGCTCAACACGGAGGTTGACCCCTCCAAACGTTGGCGGCAAGCCGTTGGAACAACCATTTTGTCGGAACAGACGATGCCGGGGCCAGCCCCTACGCGAGTTGGGTGGTAAGAACCTACGCGGGGCGAGTAAGCGTCAGCCGTATTCAATACGTGCCGTCGTCGTCCTCATCGTCCTCGGCGAAGTCTTCGCGGGCGACGATGTGCGCGGCGCGGCGTTCCGCCGTGGAATGGCCAGCCAACAGGTACGCGCCAGCGACGACGAGCGTGATCGCGACCGCGACGACGATCCCCATCAGCATGTCGCTGAGGGCGAACGCCAGCGCGCCGCCAATGCCGATGCCGAGGAACAGGCCGGCGCCCCAGCCGATGGCGAGGCGTTGGGTTTGTTCCCGATCGGTTGTCGATGCAGGCTCGGTATCCACATTCATCCCTGACGTCGTCTTATCGCCTTGGTCCGCGTTTTGGCATCCGCATCCAGGCGACGATCAGCGCGGCCGCCAGCACCAGCCCTAGCAGAGCCGCGGCATTGTTGCCCCAATCGGTGAGGGCCAATACGGCGCTGGCGCTACCGACGATGAGGGCAACGACGAGGATCACCGAGATCACGGTCATCACCGACTGGGGAATGGCCGAGGGCATTTCGTCTTCGGGATCGATTCGCGACGCCGCGGGTTTTTCTTCCGGCAGAGACGGTATGGACATGCGTGTGGCGGTTCTCCCGATCCTGGCGTGAATCCGTTGTTGTTACCCAAGACCGTACCACGCGATGAGTGATCGGCGCGGGAGGGGTGGACCGAAGGGAACAAGGGCCGTGGGTTCGAACGGCGCCTTGAGGGGAAATCTGGTTTGGCGCCGGAAGTTTTCTCGTGCCTCGGAATGTCAATTCGACTGCGGGGCCACAAGACTCTCTCCTACCGGCTTCCGTTTCCGGCGGCGATCATCCGTTCGCCGATTTCCCGCATCGCCGCTTTCAGCGATTCGGACTTGACAACCTGCACGGCAAAGGGCAAGGCGCCGATTCTGGAGGCGATCCAGTAGGGGTTATCTGTGGTGCCCCAGGTTCGGGTTTGTGTCTCGGATACCGCCTCGTGCAGCGCGATCGGCGACGGCAGGTAGTCGCGGACACGATCAAGGGAGGCCTCGACCAGCACCTCGAACTCGCCACCCGTGCGGGTCATCGCGATCGAGCGCATCACCGCCTCCTCAATATCGAACGCCTCCGGCGGTTCGAACGTGGCGGGCATCAGATCCATCCGCCGGATGCGGTCGATCCGGAATGTCCGGGTGTCCTTGCGCAAATGACACCAACCGTGCGCGTACCAGCGGCCATCGAGAAAGAGGACGCCGTAGGGATCGACATCGCGCGAGGTCTGGTTCCCCTCGGCGCTGCCATAGCGAATCCAGCAGCGGCGATGGGAGAGCGATGCCTGGATCAACAAGGCGAGCACCTCGGGTTGGGGGAAGACGCCCGTTTCCGGCCATGGATTCCGGGCGGTTCGAAATCCGTTGCGAATAGTCTCGATTCTGGCCGAGAGTTCGTGCGGCAACGAGCGCTCGATTTTGGCGAGCGCGCTGGCGACCGGCGCCGGGAGGTCGTCCTGACCCGAGATGCGGGTGGTGAGCAGGGCGACGGCAAGTCCGATGGCCTCGTCGGCGCTGAACATCAGGGGCGGCAAGCGGTAACCGGGTCGCAGCCAATAGCCGCCGATCCGACCCGCGGTCGGTTCGACCGGGATGCCCATATCCTGCAGGGTGGCGACGTAGCGGCGGATCGTGCGAGTGGTGACGCCGAGGGCAGTCGCCAGGTCGGGCCCGGTCATGCCAGGGCGATCCTGCAGGAGTTCCAGCATCGCCAGGATGCGGCTGGCCGGTCTGGTGGCTTCCATGAGCGTTGATTCCACTCCACTGCGGGCGGACACAAGGTTCGCAACCCTACACCTTGTGCCAACCCGGTCTTCCCCCCACCGTCGCCCTGACGAAGGAAGTGTCGGCCCCGCTGGATACCGGCGAAGCCGGTCCGCGTCAGCGGACGCCGAAAGCGATCGATCAGTCTGGCCCACCGGTTGGCTCAAGCCGTTCTGAAATCTGCTTAATGCGGACCGATTCTGTCCTCACTACCAGATATTCTACATCCATGGTCGGTCGGTTGGCAGGGAACCCAAGGAGGCAAACCACCATGCACCAGGAACTCCAGGATCGAGGTGGCAGGACGGCGCTGCTCGTGATCGATGTGCAGATCGCCGTGGTGAAGGACGGCTTCGACAGCGACGTCGTGGTCGAGCGAATCGGCAAGGTCGTCGAGGCGGCGCGGGAGGCGAGCGTGCCGGTTGTATTTGTCCAGCACGAAGTGCCCGAGTATCCGCCAATGGCGCGCGGCGGAGACGACTGGCAGATTCGATCGGAGGTGGCGCCGGTCGATGGCGAACCAGTCGTCGCCAAGCGGTATCCAGATTCATTTGTGGACACGACCCTGACCGAGACGCTTGAAAGCCTGGGGGTCGGAAGCCTGATTGTCGCGGGCGCTCAATCCGACTGTTGTATCCGGGCCACAAGCCAGGGCGCCTTGTCCAGGGGCTACGATGTCACGCTGGTGAGCGATGCGCACACCACCAGCGACCAGGAATTTGACGGCGTGACGATTCCCGCCGAAACGAGCGTCGCACTGATCAATGCATCGTTGCCTTGGCTGCTGTATCCGAACGCAACATCGGCCGTGGCGAGCTACGATGAGGTGATCGCCGGGTTTCAAAAGGAATAGAAAGGGAGATTGCGATGATGTACTCGGTTGAACTGACGCAGGAGATTCAGGACAAGCAAGTTCGGTACCGGCACGAGGCGTATCGGGGACGATTCGGTTCCCGTCCTCTCAGACGCCGCATTGGGATCCACCTCGTCCTTTTTGGCGAAGCCCTGCGCGGCAAGGTGCATGAGGGTTTGGGATCGCCAGAATTCAATCCAACGCGTTGATATGTGGCGCGGTATGAGTCGCATCGATCGACGGGGGCATTGCAGATATTGCCCCCGTTTGTCGTGGTACACTCTGCGCTCAACACGACGGCGTGGATGGCGGCATCAGGTGGCCGCGCGGCTGCCCGGCGCCATAGCCAAGCGGTAAGGCATGGGTCTGCAAAACCCTGATCGCCGGTTCGAATCCGGCT
>JACCUV010000319.1 GCA_013698495.1 Chloroflexia bacterium | reverse complement strand
TTGTTCCTTCTTCCCAATGAATGGCGGGTTGCCGAGGATGTAGTCAAGCCGATCGGGGGCGATCACGTCGGCCCAGTCGGTGGTCAGGGCGTTGGCATGGACGATGTTGGCGCTGGCTGGTCAGCGGGAGGCGGACGTAGTGCTGGCCCAGCATCTGCGACGCCTCCAGGTTCATCTGGTGGTCGGTCAGCCAGAGCGCGGTCTGGGCGACGAGGCTCGGGAACTCCTCGATCTCGATTCCGTGCATCTGGTCGACGTTGACGCGCAACAACTCGCGGACATCGAACAGCGATTTCTGGCCCCGCGTCTGGACCTGGACGACCTTGTGCTCGAGTCGCCGCAGCTCGCGATAGGTGATGACGAGGAAGTTGCCGGAACCGCAGGCGGGGTCTAGGAATTGCAACCTGGCGAGCTTGTCGTGGAAGCGGCGCAACTCGCGCGGGGTGTCCTTCACGCGAGCGAAATCGACGTAGAGGTCGTCGAGGAAGAGGGGCTTGATGACGCGCAGGATGTACTTTTCGCTGGTGTAATGAGCGCCGAGGTTGCGGCGCAGCGTGGCGTCCATCACGCCCTGGAACATCGAACCGAAGATCGCGGGACTGACCTTGCTCCAGTCGAGGAGCGTCGCGGTCAGCAGGTCGCGGCGCATTTTGCTGGTGAAGTCGGGCATCCGGATCGTGTCGTCGAACAGGCCGCCGTTGATGTAGGGGAAGGTTTGCAAGTCCTGGTCGAGGGTGGTTTGGCGGTCGTCACGCGGCGTGTTGAGGATTTCGAAGATCTTGCCGAGGCGCGGTCCGAGGTCGCTGCCATCGGGTTGTGTGCGGTTGCGCAGATAGTTGGCGAAGAGGTTGCGTTCGAAGATTTGGGCATCGTCGGCAAAGAGGCAGAAAACGAGGCGCACGAGCAGCAGTTCGAGATCGCGGCCGGTGTAGCGGTTGGCTTCGAGCTGGTTGTGGAGTTTCGCCATGTTCTCGGCGGCGGTCCGGTTGACGGGGTCTTCTTCGGGGTAGGCCCGGCTGGTGTCGTCGACGAGGAAGGCGAAGCGGCGGACGTGTTTGGGGACGTCGGCGAGGGGGAAGCTGAAGCTGTCGTTGGTGCGGGTATCGATAAGTTGGAAGGTGGCGAAGTCGCTGACGACGATCGCCTGCGGCAGGTCGTGATCGGGCATCGTTTCGAGGTATTCGTAGGCCTGGAGTTTGACCCTGGCGGTGTCCCCGCCGCCCGATTTCTGTTCGGCGAGGAGTTTGCCGGGCCAGAAGAGGTCGATGAAACCCTGCTTGCCGCTGCCCTTCTTGATCGCGTACTCGAAGAACGCGCCGTGGCGGCGGCGGTCGATCTCGAAGATGTCGAGGAACTCGCTCCAGAAGGATTGACTTTCGCCTTTTTCGTAGGTTTCGCCGTTCCAGCGGGCGGCGAAGGTGGCGGCGCGGTACTGGATTTCGTTCCAACTGATTCGTGGCACGTGTGGCGTTCTCCCTGCTGGGGAGATTGTAGCCGGAAGGGCGGACGATGGGGGGTGGGGTAGTGCGGTCTCAATCACCGGTATGCCATAGGGGCGGCACGGCGATCCACCGACAAGAGATGCGCGGAGGCGAGGCAGACGAGACCCGCGGTAGCCGACAGGGCTGGCCTGTTTGGGGCATTGACGGGAGAGGTGACGTTCATACACTGGAATCAATTGGCGGGACCCAATCGACTGGTTGCAGATTCACAAATTCAGACAGGGAGACTTCCATGCGTGGTGTTCGAATCTCGTCAGGGTCTTTGAGTGTTCTGCTCCTGCTCATCATCGGTTGTCTCTACCTGACCCTGGCCCCGGCAGGCGCCAAACAGCGTGGCAACAGCGCCGCCGCCAAAGCGTGCCAGAAGGGCGGGTACAAATCTCTTTTCCGGGAAGACGGAACGGGCTTTGCGAACACCGGCGAATGCGTCAGTTATGCAGCCAGGGGCGGCGCATTCAAGGCGCCGGTAGAGCCAGTGACGCCGATGCTGGAATGGTCCTCTTCGCCTGACGGCGATGGTTTCACGGTGACGTTGCACGGGGAGGGGCTCTTGTTCCCGTCAAATATCGCTGTCATGACCACGATCGACGATGGCCCAACAATGGTGACCGTGCCGGTGCTGGCGGATGGTACGGCTGGGCCATTTTCAGGCAGCACCCCTTGTGAGGATTTCCTGCCCCTCCGCAGATCCTTCAATGCCGAAGCAACCACAGTCTCCGGCGATTTCATCTCCGCGCGAATCAATGACACAGAGGTATGCCCTCCGCCCGGGGTTTGAGCCAGGCCGCGCAATCACGATCGATCCGATCGCGTCGTCACGGGTCGCCACGCAGGGCGGCCCCTACGAATTCGCGTGTCGTTAGGTCAGGATCGCGATCAGGAAGAAGATGACGAGGACGGCGAGGATGCCGAGGCCGATCTGGACGATCGGCAGGGATCGGGTGGGGTCGGCGATTTCGACGGGGGCGCTGGCTACGAGGGCGCCGCTGGCGCGGTAGTCGTCGAACGAGAGCAGTTCCTGGCGGCGTTCGCGTTCCTGTTCGAACGTCAGGATGCGGTCGGCGAGCGCCCTGGGATCGGTTTCGGCCCAGTCGAACTCGTAGGCGCACCAGCGGCGCTGGAGTTCGACGACGGTGGCGAGG
>JACCUV010000313.1 GCA_013698495.1 Chloroflexia bacterium | reverse complement strand
TGATCGCTTCGTCGATCTCGTCGCCGGCGACGCGAATCGAGTGATTGACGACGATGCCGCCCAGCGAGATCACAGCGACTTCGGTGGTGCCGCCGCCGATGTCGACGATCATGCTGCCGATCGGTTCGTTGATCGGAAGCCCGGCGCCGATCGCGGCGGCCATTGGCTCCTCGATCGTGTAGGCCTCGCGTGCGCCAGCGGAGAGGGCGGCGTCCTTGGCGGCGCGCTTCTCGACTTCGGTCACGCCGCTCGGAATGCCGATCACAACGCGAGGATGGGGAGCCATCAGGCGCTGCAAATGGACCTTGCGAATGAAGTGGTGAAGCATCATCTCGACCGTGTCAAAATCGGCGATCACACCATCCTTGAGCGGCCTGACGACAATGATGGAATCGGGGGCCTTCCCGTACATGGCCTTGGCTTCCATCCCGACCCAAAGCGCCCGCTTGGTCTTGGCGTCGATCGCGACAACGGAAGGTTCCGAGATCACGATTCCTTTGCCGCGGACATAGACCAGTGTGTTGGCGGTGCCCAGATCGATGCCGAGATCGCGGCTAAAGAATCCGAAAAGAGTGGAAAGGGGACGAAACAAGACCGGTGACCTCCGCGACGTCGGTCATGCGCCATCAACCTGGGCTGACCGGGTGTAACGATGTTTGGAATGGAATGCGGTTTAGCGAGGAGACTTCGTCAAGGTCGACATGTTCGCGATGCGCGCAACGAACTTGACGGGTGAGGAGCAGTCCACCACTCTTTCGGAATGTAAAACGATGGGCAGCGGCATTCGCCATGCACCCGAAAATTGGCGGCAATGCCACCCTCGAGTTGGCGTGAGTATAGCAGAACGACCAAGGCTTCACCGAGCGTTTTCGATTTGCAAGCGCACCGTGCGCGGGCCAGCGAAGCGCTGTCGCAGCGGAGAATCCTCTTATGTCCGAATTGCTCGTCAAGACCGAGACCGCCGCCCTGCAACCTTGGTATGAAATACGTGAGGCGATTGCAAAAGCTCCGGAGGGAGTTGCGCTTGGCGTGGCTGTCCGCGACCTCGACACCGGCGCCGCATTCGGCCACTTCGATCGACTCGTGTTCCCGGCCGCGAGCACGATCAAACTGGTTGTCCTGGTGGCTTTGGCCAGGGCCATCGACGACGGGAGACTCAATCTGGAGGATCGGAGACCAGTTCTTTCCAACCAGAGAGTTGAGGGCAGCGGCGTGTTGAACTGGCTCGAAACCGGGCTGGACCTGTCGATTCACGATCACGCCTGGTTGATGATCGCGATTTCGGACAACACGGCGTCCAACGTCCTGATCGACACGATTGGCATCCCCACCATCCATGAGGCGCAGCAGTCGCTCGGGCTTGAATCCGCGTCGCTTAATCGACGATTCCTGGGGCGGCTTCCGGCGAATGGCGAGCCGGAGAACGTCGCCTGCGCACGTGACCTGGTCACGATTCTGGTCGAGATCGCGGATGGATCGGCGGCATCGCCCGAGCAATGTGGGTGGATGCTGCGGTTACTTGGCGATCAGCAGCACACGGCGCGGTTGGCGCGCCACCTCTCAGTTGGCTTCACATTCGCCGGGAAGAGTGGCAGCCTGACAGGACTATCCCACGATGCTGGTTTGATCCGGGGACCGGGCGGAGGCGCCGCGGTGGCCGTGTTAACGCAGGGTTTCGACGACTCCTACCTAGCCGACGCCTTTATCGGCACGATCGCTTCGGCGGTGATCAGTGACCTCGGACTGGCACAAGTCAATGCGCTTTCCTGACCCGACAAAAGCATCGACAATACGGCGCAATAACGATCTCCCGGAATTCATCGCAGGAGAATCTCCACGTGAAGATCACCCACGCCACAACCTGGATCGTCGGCAATCCCTGGAAAAACTGGCTTTTCGTGCGGCTGGATACCGATCGACCCGGACTCTATGGGATCGGCGAAGGCACGATCAACGGTTTCGCGAAAACAACCGAGGCGGCGGTCCACGAGCTGGCCGGACGTTACGAAGGCATGGACCCGTTCCAGATCGAAACGATTCTCCAACGCATGTCGCGGGACCTCTACACCGAGGGTGGCCAGATTCACATGAATGCGGTCGCAGCGATCGAAACCGCCTGCTGGGACATCATCGGCAAGGAGACCGGGCATCCGATCTACGACTTAATCGGCGGCCGCTACCACGAATCGCTCCCCGCCTACGCCAATGGCTGGTATGCCGGTCCGCGCACCGCGGAATCGTTCTCCGAACGCGCCCAACTGGTGATCGACAAGGGGTACAAGGCGCTCAAGTTCGATCCGTTCGGAGCGGCATGGCGGACGATGTCGCCAGAGGATCGTCATTTGTCGATCGACATCGTGCGTGCGGTGAGGGAAACCGTCGGGCCGGATGTGC
>JACCUV010000296.1 GCA_013698495.1 Chloroflexia bacterium | reverse complement strand
GCGATCAGGGAGCGCTCGGATCGGGGCGCCACAATTTCTCCGCGATCGCGCCCTTGGAGCGCCCAGCCGATGAAATGACCCAGCACATCGCGATAGGTCTGGACGGTGCAGCCGCCAATAACGGCGCCGGGCGGATAGCCCAGTTGCCACGCCATCATCTTTATATGCACGTTGGCTAGCCGACGGTAAGACGCGTCGTCCCCGGGATGGCTGCTTATCGAGCCCGGTCGCTCCGCCCGCGAAGCGCACAGCTCGGGCCGATGGCGCGCGGCAAGCCACGAGGCCCACCAGTCGATATCCTCGCGCTCCCGCCAGCTCGTCGGCGGCAGTTTCGTCGCGATCCAGGCGTCGAACGTCCCGTAGCCGTCCTCGACCATCCGCATGAAGCCGGTCTCGCAATGGGCCAGGACCAGCTCGGCTTCGGCCAGCCAAGTGCACTCCCGGAGAAAGCGCTCCGCCCAGCCGTCCAACCCATCGCCGGATGAAGTTGGCGCTGCCGCTGTATCGCCGCCGGGGGACTCGAGGCAGAGCTGAAGCGCCTTGTTCTCGCCCAGGCCGGCGCGGCGACGACCGGTAACGAGGTCGGGTGGCGGTTCGATGCCGGTCGCGTGCTGTCGCCGGTCCTGGATGCGGACAAGTTCGAGAATGGCCGCCTCGCGGGCGGCTGGAACGCCCTCGCGGAGGCGGTCTTGCTCCTGGTCGATCACCTGGCGAAGTCTGTCCTGGACGTTCATGCGCCGGAGCCGTTCCATCACCGAGCATTGACGGAAGTCGATCGAGGAGGCGCGAGGCATGCCCGGGATGGCGCCACACCGCCAGCCATTGTGCAACAATTTTCCAGGAAGGTGGCCAAAAGCCAGAAAAGCGACATGTGGCTGAAAATTGACAGCGGCAACCAACGAGAGTTGGCGGCGGCCAAGGAAAAACGCTCCGCGGTGTCCTTCGGCGGAATCTTGATTGACGGGCTGACACCTGGTCGCCAACCCCGCGAAGGCGACTTTCGGGGGTTTCGTTTGGCGGGTTGGCGTGATATTCTGACCGTCGGCCCATCAGCCCGCAGTGAACCGGCCTTCCGTGCTTCCGCCGTCACAACGCAAGGATCATGCACAACGTGAGCGCCTCGCCACGGGATTACTGGCGGCTGCTTGCCGACTACCTCAAACCACAAGGCGGCCGCGCGGCGCTGCTCGCGCTGCTCCTTCTCTCCGGGACCGGGCTCCAGCTCGTGTCCCCGCTTGTGCTGCGCGAGTTCATCGATCGCGCGCTCGAAGGCGAGCCGCTGCGCGTCCTGCTGTTCATCGCCGGGCTCTTCATCGGCTTCGCGATCCTGATCCAGGCGATCAAGCTGTTCGAGACGTGGACGGCCGAATACGTGGGATGGACGGCGACCAACAACCTCCGGGCCGATCTCGCCCGCCACGTGCTCGATCTCGACATGTCGTTCCACAACCAGCACACGCCGGGAGCGTTGATCGAGCGGGTCGATGGCGATGTCTTCCTGCTCGGGAATTTCTTCTCCCGCTTCATCATCAACATCCTCGGCAACCTGCTGCTGACGATTGGCGTGATCGTGGTGTTGGCCCGGATCGACATGAGGATCGGGCTCGCAATCGGGCTCTTCGCGGTGCTCACGATCGTGACGATGATCGTTTTCGGGCGCTTCACGGCGCCTCGCTTCGCGGCCTCGCGACAAGCCTCGGCCGAACTCATGGGATTCCTCGAAGAGCGGGTCGGCGGCACAGTGGACATCCGTTCCTCGGGGTCGACGGCTTACACGATGCGCCGCAACCACGAGTTCGCGCGCGAGTTTTACCGGCGGCAGAAGTCTGCTGTCATTCTCAGCTCCTTTTCATACTCGTCCGCCCAGTTGCTGGCGGTGTTGGGAACCGCGGTTTCGCTCGGCGTGGGGGCGACGCTCTATCGCGATGGCGATATCACACTCGGAACCGTGTTCGTGATTTTCCAGTTCACGCAGTTGCTGGTGCTGCCGGTGGAGGAAATCTCGCGGCAGTTGCGCGACTTCCAGCAGGCCACGGCCAGCATCGGTCGGGTGAGGGCGCTGCAAAAGATAGAGCCAACAATCACCGATGGCCCCGGCGTGCCCCTGCCGCGCGGACCGCTTGCGGTCAACTTCGACCACGTCACGTTCGGGTACGGACCCGACGAGCCGACCGTGCGCGACCTTACCTTTCACCTTTCGCCAGGTCGCGTGCTGGGTGTCGTCGGCAGGACCGGCAGCGGCAAGTCGACTATCACGCGGTTGCTCTGTCGCTTCCATGATCCCGGTCAGGGCGTCATTCGCCTCGGCGGGGTCGACCTGCGCGAGTGTGCGCTTGCCCACATCCGGGAACGGGTCGCACTCGTCACCCAGGAAATCCAGCTCTTTAGGGCGACCGTACGCGACAACCTCACCCTCTTCGACGATGCGATACCCGATGAGCGGATCGTGGAGGCGCTTGGCCAACTTGGACTGATGACCTGGTACGAGTCACTGCCAGACGGCTTGGATACGATGCTCGCCTCGGGCGGAGGCGGGGTCTCGGCAGGTGAGGCGCAACTTCTCGCCTTCACCCGCGTGTTTCTGCGTAATCCGGATGTCGTGATTCTGGACGAGGCGTCGTCGCGGCTCGACCCCGCGACCGAAGCGCTGCTCGAACGCGCGATCGATGCGCTGTTTGCGGGCCGCACGGCGATTGTGATCGCCCACCGCCTGGCGACGATCGAACGCGCGGACGACGTGCTGGTGATGGCCGATGGCGAGATCGTCGAACATGGCGATCGCGAGATGCTGGCCAATGATCCAACCTCGCGTTTCGCTGGGCTACTGCGAAGCGGACACGAACTGGTCACGAGCC
>JACCUV010000255.1 GCA_013698495.1 Chloroflexia bacterium | reverse complement strand
TGATGGGAAGGTGGGCATTCAGCCGACTGGCGAAGAGTCGCAGGTTTCTGAACCGGGATTGGCGACCAGGGGTCGTGCCCTTGGCGCGCGGCCAGTCATGCCCCTGTCAGCGATCACTGTCCACCGTCCGATCCCGGTGACACGACCGACCCGATCATCAATGACAAATGACATTCGTCATGCCGGGACCGGATGGATCGTCCTTCCACTATCCGTAGATACCAAAGGCTGTCTAAAAGGTAACGAATGACAATTCAAACCGAGACTTGTTCCTGCGTCGGAATGACACACATGACACTCGGGGATGGAGTTTCAACCTCCGCGGACCGCAGTTTTTTTAAACAGAGACGCCTGGCGCCGAAGCGCCAGGCGAATATGTTGTCTGCTCGATCGCAGCCGAGGAGTACCAGCGTGACCGCGATCGACTGGTCAGGCTTCGGAGAGGGAGGTTGTGAAGTGATGCAAACGACCATCGTTTCCTTCAGGCGTCAGCACACTAGTGTGAGGAAGATGAGGAATTCTTGTGCCAGGCGACCGGCTAACGTCGCCCGAGGCAGCTAGGTAATCTACGGCCCGCGAAGGTTTGAGATCGATGTCGATGAAAGTGGCATCGCGTTCCGGGTGGCCCTGCGTCGTCGATCGCCATGAAGCGATAGCGGCGAGCCAAATGGTTTGGTTGTCAATGTGCCGTTGCGCTTTCGCGCTCCGCTCCGTCTCTCGTCGTGAGTCGTCTGACACTATCGTAGCATCGCGATATCGCGTTGTCTAGACCCTGAAGCATATTTGTGATGGATTGCACGACTTTGGGGGCTAGATGCGAGTCTCGCCCTGGCGCACGCGCACCCGCAACGTATCGGCGAGCGACTCGACGCGCTCCCGATCGATCGCGTAGTACTTCATGCCTCGCCGCGGCTCGACACGCACGAGACCGGCCCGTTCGAGTTGGGAAAGATGACGGGAAACGGCCGATTGGGCAATTCCGAGGCGACCGACGATCTCCTGTGCGTAGAGTTGGCCGCTGCTGAGGAGATCGATGATCCGCAATCGATTGGCGTCGCCCAGGGCACGGAGCATTTCCAGCAAGTCTTGCCCCGTGAGCACGTCGATCGGGGCGCCGGTGACAGGATCGGAGCGAATCGGTTCAAGTTCCTCGACAAATGGTTCGAGACCGGCTCCGGCGGCCACCACATTCTGGGCGCTGAAGAAAACCACGAGATTGGGCGGATAGCTGACATAGCTGACAAAGGCGCCAATGTGCGCCGACGGGCAGAAGGTGACGCTGGCGACCTGGTTCAGCCCCGCCGCGAGCGTCGATGGCAGGCGATTTCCCGTGAGTTCAGCGAAGGCCATCCCGAAGCCACGGCTGGATTCGACACGGGCGATGCGTTCGGCTTCCTCCAGCTCGCCTCGTCGCTGCTCATATTCGTCGCGGTACACAGCGTCCCAAACGCCGCGGATCAAACGCATCGTGCGCCATTTGAGTCCTTCCGGGTCGCGAATCAACTTGACGACCTCGCCGGCATCGGCCGTCGTCAAACCCGGTTCGACATAGCGATACCAGGCGCTCTCTTCCTGGAGGGAGGGCGCGGCGAGACCCGTGCCGAGGTCCTGGTGGACTCGATCGAGGGCGCGTATCGCCATCTCCCGGTACTCTTCGGCCTCAAGTTCGCCCAGGAACTCGAGCAGTTCATCGATTGAGGCGCCTTGGCGATCCTCGCCCAATGGATCGAAGCGCATGATCGGCTCTTCCATGTAGTAGAGCAACCGACCGGAGAACCCGTGAAGCAGGTCAAGGTCCTCCTGGAGTTGTCGCGGCAAGGCGCGCCGGGCCGCTATCAGCCATCGATCGAGCCCACTTCCCGGGACTGCGCGATACAGCAAAGACATGACCGAGATCATGTCGAGCGGGATGGAGATCGCGGTTCTTACCTGTAGGGCAGGACGACCGACGACAAGTTCGCCCATGACAAGTTCCGTTTCATGGTTAACCGCAGTCGTTCCATCAGCCTGGAAAAAGTGTGCGGTACGCGTACTGGGATGAGCCGAGACGGCAAACAAACGTGAAGCGTCGCCGGTCCAAGGCGATGATGTGATGACGATATTAGCATAGGTTACCGGAGTTAAGTCACCAGGTCGCGACTCGGTTCGTTGTGCTTTTCACAAAACTGCCAAGGAGTTCGCAAATTGTCATTCCGGGTCAAAAGGAGTCGTCGGTACTTCGAGAAACCGCTGCTTCAAGCCCACACTGCTCCCAAATGCGTTGCCAAGTAGCCAATTCTGTCGAACGGCCTTCACGCTTTAACCTTCGCCCAGTCGACGAGATTGCGCGCCAGCTTGGCAATGTGGTCCCGATTGTGCAGCACCGCTAGCCATCGCGCAGGCAAGTTGGACTCGCCATACGCGGCCCCGGCCAGCGCTCCGGTCACGGCTCCCGTGGTGTCGGCATCCGAACCGAGCGCCACCGACCTGGCGATCGAACCCTCCGCCGAATCGGTGGTCAGGAGCGACCAAAACGCGGCGTTCAGGGTATCCAGCACGTATCCACCAGAACGAACCTGCGCATGGTCCATGTCTGGAGCACTCACTATGGCATCGACTATTCTCGCTTCCGGAACGTCACGGATCGCGGAGGCGATCAGGGTGGCGGGCGTTCCACCCGCCAGGAGATGGGCGATTCCCTGGTTGAGCGCCACCGCTCCCCAGGTTGCGCGGGCATCGGCGTGGGTCATTCGCGATATTTCGATCGAGGACCAGCGTAG
>JACCUV010000236.1 GCA_013698495.1 Chloroflexia bacterium | reverse complement strand
GTTCCACTTCAACGACGCCGGAGTCACGGACGATCAGCCGCTTGTAAAGGAAGACGATCGGCATTAGCACCGTTCCGACCAGCACCATCTGCAACGGATTGAGGCCAACCACAGTGGCCTGGTAGATCAGGTTGACGGTAAAGATGAGCGCAAAGGAGCAGGCTTGGCCCGCGGCCAGGATCAGGTAAATCGGGACCGGGTTGTTCGCCGGTCGGCGGGGTTTAAGTGCGGACAACACCTGTGGCTATCTCCAGAGTGAAAACGGCATGCCAAACGCCCCACGGCAAAGTCCGCGTGGGGTGAAGTTAGGCGCGTTTTCCGGAGTAACGGATCGGGTTGTCCCGCAGAGGCGACTCAGGTCGGTTTCAGGCGGGGAAGATGCGATTTGTCCAGAGGACGCGCATGGAGGTGATTGCTGTCATGATGGCGATCCTCCAACTCGAGACGCTAAACATGCAAGTCGATGACCCTTTGGACCCAATTTGAGGAGGATACTGGCCAAGTGGCGCTCAAGTCAATTCATCCGACGCACGGGTTCGTGACCGCTCCGAGGAAAGATCTTCTCGCTCACGCTGCTCGAAAAGGTAGGCGGGGTCGAAGGTGAGTTTGCGAAGGGCCGGGGCTCGCTTGTCCAGCACGCGCCAAACTGGCGTGATCTCGGCGAACGCGGCGCCATGGTCATGGTCCTCGTGTGCGGCTTCGGCGACGATCCGCAGCATCATCGTGGTGGTGACCGGGCAGGTGTAATCCGCGTTGTGCTGGCGGGCCAACTCAAGCCGGAGGTCTCTCGTCGAGACGCTTTGACCCTCGGGGATAGCGCGGATCGCGTCGTTAACCATTTGGGCGGAGGGGTAGAGCATCGATTTTCCGGGCGTCATGCCCCTTCGGCCCTCGGGAACCGGTCGCACATCTACGTCGTTCGATGCGGCGAGCCGGCCGGACCAGGTCTGTGGGTGTGTCATGTGTGCCTCCAGGCGGAAGGACCTCGCGTCCTCCCGCCTACGCGCGCAACTGGTCCTTACCCGATCGGGAAGGCGATATCGACGACCTCATCGTCTGGACCGGCGGCCATGAAGTCAGTGAAGTAGACCTCGCGCGGCGATCCGGAGACCTGCTTGCCGTTTGTCGCGATCCATTGCTCGACGGCGTCGTACGCGGTCAGGATCTGCGGGTACTCCACCAGCGACTTGCGGATGCGGGTGTAGGCCTCGCGGTGGGCCGGTTCGACACGAGTGGGCGCGGCGAGTTCGCCCTTGCGAGCAGGATCGACGGGAACGCAGACCTCGACCGGCCCATCGCTCTCTTCATTCACTTCGCCGTGGTAAATGATGAAGGCCGGGCCCGTGACGCCGCCATGATTGGCGGCGAGTTCGTGGAGGCGCGGCATGCAATCGTCGAACCAGTCCGTCAGGCCGCTCACGGTCGAGTGGCGCTGCTCGGTGAGTATGAATTGTTCCGGGATGTTCCGTTCCTGAATCTCGAACATGTCGAAGTTCCTTTCCTTGCCTGCGAGTTTGATCAGGAGGTACGCCAGTACTTCGCGTTGCCCGCTGAGTCGGCGTTCGACCGCCTCCCACCAGGCGACCAGTGCGTCGCCTCGCCGATCGTCCGGAGCCGCCACGATCGTCGCCACCTGCGCAAGCGGCATATCGAGTTGACGCAACCGGGCAATCAGATGGGCGGTTTCCAGCTGGCTCTCGCGATAGCGGCGGTAGCCGTTTTCGGGATTGACCTCGGCCGGAGAGAGCAACTTCGTCCGGTCGTAGAGTCGAAGCGCCTTGGGTGAGAGATGCGATCGTCGCGCGAAAATGCCGATGCTTAGCCACGGATCCTGCAGCCTATCGGCGGGATCGCGATTCAGTCGTTTGACATCGCTCACCAAACTTCCTCCATGTCAGGCGACTATCGCTTGACTTCAACCACCATAGGGCTTACCCCAAGGACAATGTCAAGCAGGGACCAGGCGACGAAGGGCGCTTTCACTCGATTTGCGTCACCTGCGCGGCGTTGGCGCCTCGCCCTCGGTCCATCCACGCCGGAACCACCGAAGCAATCAGGATCGTGGCGACGATCGCGAACCCCCATGGATAGCCCGTCTGGCCGATCAACAACCCGAATCCAACCGCCCCGATTCCCAACCCGGCAT
>JACCUV010000230.1 GCA_013698495.1 Chloroflexia bacterium | reverse complement strand
ATCGCACACGTACTATCAGTCCGAGCGCGGCATTTTCCAACCAGCTCGTGCAAGCCAGTCCGATGTCCATAACAGTTCGGTTCGTGCATGATAGTAGCGGACAGTCAGGTGCTATGGGGCAAACTCGATTCAGGAGCTGCCGAACCAGTGAGCCGTCGCTTTTGCAGAAACCCAACTCTCGTTTGCAATCGGGATATCGACAAGCCTGGACTGACTTTGGTCCAGCCCATCCCACGGACCCCGACTCGAGATGGCGGGCAGAACCAGCGTGGCATCGCAAAGTGATTCCCGCCGCGGCGCCTTTGCCTGACGCGCAACATACCACACTGGCGACAAGCTCCCCGGCTGCGTCTGAACGATCGGCTCGTCCGATAAAAAATGGTCGGCGTTGGCGAAAACGGCTGAAGCGTCTCGTGTACTCGCTCGTCGCGGTCCTGGTTGTGGCCTATCTCCTGCTCTGGTGGGTCTCCCTTCGCATCGTCGAGCACCCGTCCTGGCCCCCGCCAGACGATGCGGTCACACCCGAACACGCGCAATCGGTCACGGAAGCATTCGCCCGTCGCTCCAATCCCGCTCGCGACGACGTGGCGATTCCCTATGCGCCCTCGACCGCTTCCGATGTTCAGCTCTTTCTCGATGGCCCACAGTTTTTTCCGGCGATGCTGATGGATATCGAGACGGCAAACCATTCGATCCACATGCATATGTTCGGCGTCACCGAGGGCGATATCGCGCAACGATTCGTCGATGCCCTGGTCACCCGGTCCGAGGCCGGCGTCGAGGTCCGGCTGATCGTCGATTTCTACGGCGCCAAAGTCGATGGGGAGTCGAAACCGTACTTCGACGCGCTCGCGGCGGCCGGTGTCGAGACCGTCGTCAACAACGTCTTCCCACCCGACTACGATGGCCTCTACGGCGACCAATCGCTCGATTGGCGGATGGATGAAGCGGGGCAATCTGACCACCGCAAGGCGATGGTTGTGGACGGCCAAATCGGCTGGGTCGGTGGAGCCGGATTGCAGGATCACTTCAATGCCGGGTCGTTCCGCGATGTCTTCGTCAGGGTCGAGGGCGACGTCGTCCGCCAGATGCAGGCGGTGTTCCTGACCAGTTTCGCCTCGTTCGGCGGACCGGTGTCCGGGGCCCCTGACTCGCTGGCTCCATACTTTCCCGCGCCGCGCGACCCAGGAACGATCCACACGTCCCTGCTCCAAAACATCCCCGGAGGCTTCGTGCCGGCGACCCAGGCGTCGCGCGCGATTATCGAGGCGTCGACCGGGCGCCTGGACATCATGAATCCATACTTCACCGATCCTGGCATGCTGGACCGAATCGTGGTGGCTGCCGAGCGCGGCGTCGAGGTGCGCCTTGTGGTCTCGGAGCGATCGAACAACGCCGCCGCCGATGCGGCCCTTAAACACCAGTACCCCAGGTTGCTGGCGGCCGGGGTCGAAATCTGGGAGTACCCGGTAACGATGCATGCCAAGGTCACGATCGCCGATGACGCCATGATCGTGGGCACGATCAACTACGATGCCTGGGCGCTGTATCGAAATCTGGAAATTGCGTTGCTGTTCGAGGACACCACTGTCGCCGACCTCGGAGTCAGCGATTTCGTGGAAGCGAACATCGCGCTCTCCAGGCCGGGCGAGGTTCCCACCGGAATCGGCGAGCGCATGAAGTACTGGTTCTGGGACAAGTTCGTGTATTTCCTGTAGTTTCAGGATGTGTGCGGACTTTCCCGCACAAGCGCCCAACTGGTAGTGGCCGCTCTTGTGGCGGCCAATTGGTGGATCGACCCACCAAATGCGATGCTCCCGAAGCGTTGGAGGGCACAAGACCCTCCACTACCAGTCACCGTGGATCCGGCCCTGCACGATCTCTCCAGCCAGCACCGGCCGGCGGCGCCAGGCGGGGTTTGCCTGCTCGAAGGCGAGCGCGAAGCGAAGCAGCTCGACCTCCCCAAGCGGTTTGCCCACAAACTGGATGCCAACCGGCAGTCCATCCGCCGTGAATCCGCAGGGCACGGATATTGCCGGCAGGCCGGTGGCTGAGATGTACCAACACGAACGCATCCAGCCGAGGTAATCATCCTGGGTTTCCCCGGCAACCACCTCCGGATGGTTCCACTCGACCGGAAAGGGCGGAACCTGTACTGTCGGCGCGGCCAGGATGTCGATGTCCTCGAAGAGGCCAGCGATTCTCGCATACAGGGTGGTGCGGGTCGTGTAGGCATCGTAGAGATCGCTGGCGGAGACGTCCAGACCGGCCTTGATGTTCACGACCATGTTTTCGCTGAGCTGGCGCCTGTTTTGCCGATAGAGGTCGCCGTACTTCTGGGCCATTTCCCAGGCTCGGAGCGTGCGGAAGCTGAACTCCGCCCCATCGAAGTTTGGTTCGAGGTCCTGCACTTCTGCCCCAAGCGCGCCGAAAACCGGTTTGCCGTCCCGTTCAAGGACTTCGGTCACGGCCGGATCGACGGGCAATCCTCCGAGACTTTTCGACCAACCAACACGAGTTCCGCCCAGGTCGCGACCCGATGCGCTCGCGGGAATGTCCGCAAAATCCGAGCCATCTCCCGGCAAACTGGCAGGATCGTCGGCGTCAAACGCGGCGAGCACCGATTGCAACAATGCCACGTCGGCCACGGTCCGACCCATCGGTCCCAGCACCGACATCCCGATCCAGCCGGTCACCAGCGGCGCCCGAGAGATTCGACCGCCCGCTGATCGCAAACCGACGACGTTGCAGAACGAGGCCGGATTCCGCAGCGAGCCCCCCAAATCGCTGCCATCGGCGAGGCTCAGCATCCCGCTGGCCAGCGCCGCCGCTGCCCCTCCCGACGATCCGCCGACACTCTTGCCTATGTCATAGGGATTGCGCGTGGCGCCGAACACCGGGTTGAACGTGTGCGAGCCGGCGCCCATTTCGGGAACATTGGTCTTGCCGAGGCGGATCGCGCCGGCCTCGCGCATCCGCACCGCGATCGCGGCATCTTCGACCGCCACGAAATCCTTGTAGAGCGGACTGCCGAATGTCGTGCGCATCCCCGCCGTCGGCAGCAAGTCCTTGTGGGCAATCACGAGACCATGCAGCGGCCCGATCTCCTCGCCGCGTCCGAGCCGCTCGTCCGCCACATCGGCCTGGCCGAACGCGTCGTCGATGTCCATCGTGACGATCGCGTTGACAGTCGGGTTGACCGCTTCGATCCGGGCGAGACAAGCCGCGAGAAGTTCCCGCGCCGAAATCTGCCTGGTGGCGATCAGCGCCCGCTGCTCCGTAGCAGGCAGGAAACAGAGTTCGGTGTTGTCTGCCGGAAGTTCCATCGTGTCTTCATATCCTGTGCATGGTCAGGAGGCGTGGGACTGGTCGCGACCCTGGCGCCACGCCGTGCTGAAGTGGCCATCGCGACAATGATTGAGGCACTCAATCGTACTATCATTGGGTACATGCTGGTAATCACCGGAGGCGCCGATGTGATTCGAAATGCATCTGTTTCATTGGGCAATCATTTCGCGGCGTTCGTCTATCTACAGGTTGATTCCGGTCGATTCGGTTGGGCTAGCGATGTGATCCGGGCGGGTTTGCGACTGCTGGAAGAGCATGAGGCGCGGGTTCAGGCGCTTCGACAAGCGCTCGTCGGAGGCGAGCAGAGCGGTCAGGCGGAACGGTTCGATGTCGAGGACTTTCTCCGATCCCAACGACAGACATCCGAGTAGATAGGCGGGTCACGCAAGCATCCCAGGCGGACTGCCCTACATTGCGGTTGGCCAGGCATCCAACATGCCGGGGGTGTCGCCCCTACGATTGCTGGTGTAGTCGAGTTGGAGACCGGCGTTTTTCAGTCGAACCGACCGGTGTACGTGACCTGAACACGAGAGGGCGCCAGCATCTTCGCGACATTCCACACGACCATCGGCAAGCGTCGACCCAGGTACCTGGCGATCGCCCTGACC
>JACCUV010000228.1 GCA_013698495.1 Chloroflexia bacterium | reverse complement strand
CTGCCGGTCCAGGGCCTCTGTTGGGGGCGGGCAGGTACATGGCGCATTGGCGATGAAACCGGGCAGCAGGAAGAACCGCGCCGCGTCTTCGGCGACGACCGGTTGACCATGGTCTGAGACCGCCGCGACCATCAAATGGTCCTCCGCGAGGTCCTTTGCTTCCAGTGAAAGGCGCGACACCGCCAGCCAACCGGAGGTTCCCACCAGGCGCTCGATCGTCGAGATCTTCGTTTCGTACTCCGAGTAGTTGAAGACAACCTCCCTGATCGGGAGGCTCCGCTCCCGGGACCGCGCGATCAGGGCATCGGCGAGGTCGTGGCCGAGGCGGTAGATGTGGGCATCGGGATTGCGGCGCGGCAATTCGTACCGGCCCGTAGGTATGCCCAGCGTGTTCGTGGGATTTCGCCACAGGGTGAAGGCGTGGTTGCCATCGAACCGCGCGTGCTCGCCAAGTTCGTGGCGAGTGAGCTGCATCAGGGCAAGTTCGATTCGATCGAGCGAGGTGCGCGATTTGCGATCCATGCCCTGGAGCTTTTCAGCGACCTCCTCGTCGAAGTTTTCAAGCAACTGCCGCCGGGTCCGGCTCATCTGCACTTGTATCTCTTCGTCGAGTTTCAGGCGAAGCTGCCGAAACCCGGTGTCGATCTCTTCAGTGGTCCGGCAGTTCTGATATATCTCGCCGATGCGATGCTCGATGTCGAACCCGGAACCGATCGCGCCAAGCACTTCGTCGCTGGCCCCGAAGACGCCCTCAAACAGGCGAAATTTCTCGTTGAGCAGTTCGTAAACCCGCTCGTCGGCCTGGTTCTTGTTGTTGAGGAAGTTGACCACGACCACATCGTGCTTCTGACCGTAGCGATGACAGCGGCCGATCCGTTGTTCGATCCGCTGCGGATTCCACGGCAGATCGAAGTTGATGATCAGCGAGCAGAACTGGAGGTTGAGACCTTGGGCGGCGGCCTCGGTCGCGATCATGATCTGTCCGCTCTCCTGGAAGTAGTCGACCAGCGCCGAACGCATGTCGGCCGTTCGCGAACCAGTGACGCGATCGCTTCCGCCATGCGACTTGATCCACTGTTCGTAGATTTGCTTCGAACGGGGATCGGTGTTCGAGCCGTTGAAGAGGAGAACGCCTTCGCGATGTCTCGTTGTCGACTCGAGCAGCGCGCGCAGGTAGTCCTGGGTCTTGCGCGATTCGGTGAAGACGAGCGCCTTTCGTGGGGCCCCAAGCCGATCGGCCTCCTCGAAGGCGCGATCGAGCGCGATCAGCAGGGCATCGCCCTTGGCATTGCGCTTGACTCCCCGCGCGAGCGCGCCGAACGCGCGCAGATCGGTGATCTCGGCGCGGACCGCCGCCCGCTCCAGTTCCGCGTGTTCGGGCTCAACCATCTCGGGTTCGCCCGCTTCCTCCAACTCGTCGGCCAGCCCCTCGTACTCCTCGCCAAGAACTTCGGCGATATCCTCATCCGGCTCCAGGCCGGCGAGTTCCGCCTCCAGGCGATTCGCCATTTTCTCCAGCGTGGCGGCAATCGCGAACGTGGACGAGGCGAGCAGTTTGCGCAGGACAAGCGTCATCAGGTGCCGCTGGCTCGCGGGCAGCGCTCGCAGATTGTCGCGGCGCAGGTATTCGGAGACGAGATTGTAGAGTTCATGTTCGTCGTCATCGGGATCGAACCGCTGCACCATCGGTTTACGATCGGTGTAGCGGACATAGGCGGTGACCTGTCGCCGGAGGGTTCGTTGGGCGATCGGTTTGAGTCGCTGTTTGAGATCCTCGAACGAGCCCTCTCGGGACAGCCGCACGTACTGGTCGCTGAAACTCTGCAGGCTCCCAAACACGTTCTCATCGATCATCGAGACGAGACCGAACAACTCGTTCAGCGAGTTCTGGAGTGGAGTCGCGGTCAGCAGCAGCTTACGCCGTCCGTCGAGCGATTGCTTGATCGTTTTCGCTATGATCCCGCCGGACGATTTGTAGACATTGCGCAGGAAGTGGGCCTCGTCCATGACGACGATGTCCCACGGAATCTGCCGGATGTCGCCGGCCTTGGCCCGCGCGAACTGGTACGAGCAAATCACGATCTTGTCGGATTCGAACGGGCGTGGATTACCCCATCGAACCTGCTGGTTGTAGATCTTGCTCTCGAGGATGGTGCACGGGAGGAAGAACTTCTCTTCGAGTTCCGAATACCACTGCTTGCGTAGTGTTGCCGGTGTGATCACGAGGATTTGGCGATCGCGTTCGGCCCAGAGCTGGGAGATCACGAGCCCGGCCTCGATCGTCTTGCCGAGGCCGACCTCGTCGGCCAGCAACACGCCTTCGGAGAGCCGGCTTTGGAAGGCAAAAAGGGCTGCGTCGATCTGATGGGGGTTGAGGTGAACCTGCGCGCTGGCCAGCGTCCCCGCCAACTTGTCGATGTCCGTGGAGGCGCTTCGGTTCGTGAGCTGGTATGCCAGTACCTGGGCGTGATAATCGGTGATCGCCATTTCCCGCGCCCCCCGGCAGCCTCTTCATGTTCCCATTGCATGCATCCAACCGATTGTACCCTGTAGGGGTCGACCCTGTGTCGACCCTGAGT
>JACCUV010000183.1 GCA_013698495.1 Chloroflexia bacterium | reverse complement strand
CTTCCCGTGAATTGCGGTTTCGACGGAGGTTGGACTCGTTCGTTGTTGGCGCTACTGTTTCCCTCGCGGAGGCTTTCGATCGCCTTGTCGATGCGCCGTTGCCGGGTCTTTGGCGTTTTGGCTCCCTCGACTGAGAGCACGTGCCGGAGCCTGTTGCTGTACGACAATCCGTCGAAGAACGTCCGTGCGACCAGATCCCGGTCAAGCGCGTCCGCAAAATCGAGCGGTACGGTCACCTCCGGCACGTCAATGCCGTTCGTGTTCTGGCCACTTTGCAAAATTGAGGCGCGGAACTTCATTGATGGTCCTTCCACGAAGTCCGTATGTCAGATCTTCGCCAGGTGATCGGCGAGCTTGTCGAGGGTCTCGTTCCAGCCCTGCTCCATGCCGGCCAGCGCGCCTTCGGCCCCGGGTGTCGCCTTGGTGACGACCGCGTGCATGGTGAGTGTCGTCTTGCCATTGTCCTCGGCCAAAGTCACGGTGGTGCGGTCCTCAAGCAGCAGCGGGCCATCCACGCTCGCATAGGCAGCCGAGGTGAAAACGAGGCGTTCGGGCGGCTCAACCTCCTGGAACTCGCCTTTCATGGGATAGACATCGCCTTCGGGACCCATTATGTGAATCAGGATCGCGCCACCGGGTCTGACGTCGAGTTCGCAAACCGGAATGGTGAACTGGTTGGGTCCAAACCACTTCGCCAGCTGCGCCGGATCCGTCCAGGCCTTGTAAACGAGGTTTCGCGGGGCGTCGAACGTTCGCGTGATCACGAGTTCACGGGTCTGTTCGGCGTTCGAATTACTGGTGGTCGTGGTCATCGTCTTCCCCTACGTCCTGGAGTTCTCTGAGGCATTCGGCAAGCCGGTCGAATCGCTCTTCCCAGTGTTCACGGTACTGCTCGATCCAGTCATAGGCCTCCTTGAGTGAATCCGTTTCCAGTCGGCAGGGCCGGAACTGGGCGTCACGGCCGCGTGTGATGAGCACGGCCCGCTCCAGCACCTTAAGGTGTTTGGAAATGGCCGGAAGGCTGATCTCGAAGGGTTCGGCGAGGTCGTTGACGTTCGCATCCCCGGCCGCGAGTCGAGCGAGGATCGCGCACCATCTCATGTCCTGAAAGCAACAGCGCAGAAATGGCTGGGGAACGACTGGGGCAAACATGGTCCCGACCGCGCGCACAAGCGCGTTGACGCTCTGAACAGGCTCATTGACTTTGGAATCGCCGGGTGTACAGTGGGACTATCTCAGGCATTGCCCAGCCGGTAACGGTTCATGCCTTGTGATGTCAACGGGATCCCGTTTCCAACCTGCCGAGCGATCGCCAGACGACACCTTCCAGCGGTGAGAGAATCGCCTCTCCCACCGATCCTCGTCTGATTTGCTTCGGGATGTTTCGCGGTCAACGCGTTGACCAGGAGGACCGACGATGGCTGGATCACGAATCTCGCGGTTGTTCGAAAGCGTGTCGACCAAAGTCGATCACCGGGTTGGATGGTACCGGTTGCCAACCCTCTTCGGACTCGTCTCGCTGGTCGGCATCCGCAAGCGGCTCCGTCGCCACAACCTCGTCGACACCGGCTCGCCCCCTACCGGACCGCTCCCCCCCGCTCCCCCCCGATACCGCACCGCGCGCACCGCGGATGGTTCGTTCAACGACCTCAAGCATCCCGCCATGGGCAGCGCCGGCTCCCGCTTCGGTCGCAATGTGCCGTTGACCGAGACGTTCCCGAACACCGATAGCATGCTGAAGCCCAACCCTCGCACCATCAGCCGCGAGCTGATGACGCGGGACGAGTTCGTGCCCGCAACCACGCTCAATGTGCTGGCCGCGGCGTGGCTCCAGTTCATGATTCGTGACTGGATGAGCCACGGCAAAAGTCCAACCGAGAACCCCTGGGAGGCGCCACTCGACGACGACGATCCCTGGCCGGAACGGCCGATGCGGATCATGCGCACCCGACCCGACCCGACCCGCACACCGGAAGAAGACGCCGCCGGACTGCCGCCCACCTACGTCAATGTCGAATCGCACTGGTGGGACGGTTCGCAACTCTACGGCAGCAGCGCCGAGATTCAGGCCAAGGTTCGACTCGGTCAGGATGGCAAGCTCAGGATCGGCGAGGATGGTTTGGTCCCGGTCGATCCGAAGAGCGACAAGCATCCCGCCGACGAACCCGGGTTCTGGGCCGGGCTCGTGATTTTCCACTCCCTGTTTTGCCAGGAGCACAACGCGATCTGCGATCGGCTTAAGGCGACACACCCCGATTGGACCGACGACGATCTTTTCGACCGGGCCCGTCTCGTCAACACGGCGCTGCTGGCCAAGATTCACACCGTTGAATGGACAACCGCGATCCTCGGGCATCCCGCGCTCCAGATCGGGATGCGCGCGAACTGGTGGGGTATGGCCGGGGAGCGCCTCAGTCGACGCTTCGGCCGCTTGAGCAAAAGCGAGGTCGTCAGTGGCATCGTTGGCGGACCCGTCAATCACTTCAATGTGCCCTACTCCCTGACCGAGGAGTTCGTCGCCGTTTACAGGATGCACCCGCTGATCCCAGACGATTACGCCATCCATTCCAGCGGCAAAGGCGAGCTGTTGGAGGAGCGGACATTCTCCGGGATCAGCGGACGGAAGGCGCTGGAATTGCTTCAATCCATCGCCATCGACGATCTCTTCTACTCGTTCGGTATCGCCCATCCCGGAGCAGTCGTCCTCCACAATTTCCCGAAGTCCATGCAATTCCTGGAACGGGAGGATGGCATCGTCCAGGACCTGGCCGCCACCGACATTCTCCGCAGCCGTGAGCTTGGAGTTCCGCGCTACAACCAGTTCCGGCGTCTCCTGCACCTCAAGCCGGTCGAGTCCTTCGAGGAGTTGACCGACAACCCGCAATGGGTCGAGGAGCTTCGCCGTGTCTACGACGGCGATATCGAACTGCTCGACCTGATGGTTGGCATGTACGCCGAGAATCTCCCCAAGGGCTTCGGCTTCAGCGATACCGCCTTCAGGATCTTCGTCTTGATGGCGTCCCGGCGGCTCAACAGCGATCGTTTCTTCACGACCGACTTCACCGCCGAGATATACAGCCAGGAGGGTCTGGACTGGATCGCCGACAACGATATGTCAAGCGTTCTGTTGCGGCACTATCCTGCCTTGAAACCGGCCCTGAAGGGTGTGAAAAACGCCTTCGCGCCATGGACGAACGTGTCGTCGTAGGTGACGGCGTTCTCCGACTACCGAGCGTCGTAGGGGAGGACCGGAGCCTGCCCTGAGCCTGTCGACCGGGTGTCCTCCCGTCGAATGGGTCCGCCTCGCTGAATGCCTAGTGAGTCCCCCCTTCACGTTCGCCAACCGATAGCCAAACAGGAGAGATGCGATGCAAATCAGCCCTGGTATCCACAGTCTCGGACAAACGATCGGCGGGCACGTCCACGCCTACCTCCTTGAGGAGGACGATGGGCTCACCCTGATCGACACCCTCTTCGACACCGACGGTCACCGCGTGCTCGAGGCGATCAACTCCCTTGGCCGCGCGCCACAGGACCTGAAGCGGATTGTGCTAAGCCACGGCCATCGCTCGCATATCGGTGGGCTCGCGGCGCTGAAGGAAGCCAGCGGGGCCGAGGTCTACTCCCATGAATGGGAAGAGGACATCATCGCCGGCGACCGCAAGGCCCAGCCGGTGTCACTGCTCCCGATGCGACCGGTGACCGCCTACTTCAAGGTCTACCACCTGCAAGTTGGTCTGGCACTCGGCGTCGGCCAGCACAAGGCGTGCCCGGTCGACCTGCCTCTCAAGGACGGCGACCGCGTCGGACCAGTCGAGGTCCTCCACACGCCTGGCCACTCGCCCGGGCACCTTGCATTCTGGTGGCCCGAAAAAAAGGCGCTCTTCGCCGGCGACGCGATCGCGACCTGGCCGATCTTCGATGGCGGCTGGCCGGCGTTCAACCTCAACGAGGAGCAGCAACGGGCCACCCTCCGCCGCATGGCGGAATTGGACGCCGAGGTGCTCGCCGTGGGGCATGGCGAGCCGTTGGTCGAGGACGCCGCCGCCCGCGTCCGCTCGCTCGTTGAACCGAACCGCGGGTAGCATTGTCGTTCCGGTCCAGAGCATGATCGAAGGAAGGAGGAATCTTAAACACTTCCGAAATCGACGTGTGACTTATCCACCGTCACGCAATTCGCCATGGAAACGGGACATTGTTTCAGTGCCTGCCGAACCCGACTACGACGCTTCGCAGCGCGACACAATACGCCTCCTCGCATGGACATTGCTGACCCTGGCGTTGGCTGTCGCCGGCATCGTGCGGATCGTGATGGAGCGGCGCATCCTGCCGCACCTCGACGAATCGGCAACGCTCCTCGCGATCGAGCAGACGGCGGCGACCGGCTATCCCCTCCTGCCTTCGAACGTGTTCTACAGCCAGGGCCTGACGTTCACCTTCCTGGCGACGCCCGCGACGTGGCTGTTCGACGATCCCCAGGATGTGCTCCAGGCCGCGCGATGGATCAACATCGCGCTGGGCCTGGCCACTTTGCTCGTCATCCATTTCATCACGCGCGATGCTACTGGATCCTGGATCGCGGGAATCGCGGCGGTCATCGCCGTTGGCCTCGATCCAAATATGGTCAAGTGGAGCATCTGGATCAGGCCCTATGGCGCGCTGACGCTGGTGACGATGCTCATCGTCCTGGTCGCGATCCGCATGGTGCGCGATGGGCCGAATGCGCGAGTCATGCGTACGCCGGCGCCAGTCTGGATCGTCGTGCTTGGCTGGCTCAGCGTCTTCACGCAGGTGCTCGTCGCCATCCTTCTCCCCGCGATCCTGGTCGTCGCCCTGATCCTGGTCAGAAAACGTGGACTCAGGCGCCTCAGGCCCGTGATAGTCGCGGTTGGTCTGGCCGCGCTGGCTCCGATGGCGCTTCTGCTGCTCAATTCCCAGGTCGGCGTTGGCAGCGGGTCCGGCGGCCCCTCAACCGCGGTAATCGGGAGCCACCTGCTCGGCGACACCGTCCAGAACCCATTCAATACGCACGAAGTCTGGACCGGTTTGTTCAGTGGTAGTCGCCTCGACGCCATTGTCCCGTTCGTGTTCCTGCTCGCCGCCGGCATCTGCGTCCTCGGCGCCCTGAGAACCGATGTGCCGCGCCAGCGTGAGCTCATTGTCCTGCTCTCGTTTACACTCCTCCCGATTTTGCTGATGTTGTTCATCTATCCGAGCACCGGACAACCCCGTTACGTGGCGCACGTGTTTCCATTGGGATATGTCGTGCTGGCCGCGTCGGCGGTCCTCATCTGGCCACGCACGCGGCATGTGTTCACGGCATTTCCCCGATACGGGTTGGCGGCGCTGATCGTGGGCGTCCCGATCCTGTACCTGGTTCAAGCATCCGACTATCGCTTTGCCGTGGAGCCCGGCGGCAGCACGACCTACGAAGAATCGATCGAGTGGTTGTCGGAGAACGTGGGCGACGGCGACCGCGTCATCATGGCCTTGCCCCAGTTGCTCGTTTTCGCCGACGATGACGGGCGACTTGTGGAGCGCTCGATGTATCTGGCCGGACCCGAGGATCGCGACCGCACCAGCCGTTACGTCAAGACACAATCTGATGGCGCCGTCACCGATTTCTGGCTGGGCATTCCGACGATCGCATCGACGGGAGCCCTGTGCGGGGCGCTGGAACTCGATGGCGGCGCCGTCTGGCTGGTCGTCGACCGCTTCCGCCTCAACGACGACAGTTTCTTCGGCGGCGAGATGGCCGATTTGATCCGGGGCTCGTCTGAGGAGGCGTTCACCGAACCGAACTTCGGACGTGTTTGGGAAGTGCGGCCGCGCTCCGGGTGGTCCGCGGAAGCAATTGCCCTCTGCCCGGCCGCACCCACTCGAAGTCCGGGATAGGACCATCCGACAGCGGCTTGCTTCCGCATGCGTCGGACGAGTCAAGCCGCCCGATATGTCGCCTGCTCTCGTATAATAGCCACACAGGCATATCGCGCATCGGAAGCGAGAACACCATGGTCTTGACAATCACCCTTCCCGAGCACGTTCAGTCTTACATCGACCAGCAAATTGCCGATGGCCGCTTCGAGACCGAAACCGCGGTGATCATCGACGTCTTCGAGCAGGTCATCACCGATTATCGCTGGGAAGAGGACGAAGACCTGCTGGAGGTCATCGCCGCCGTCGATCGTGGCGAGGTTGTTCCCTGGACCGACGACCTTCTCGATCGATTGTCTGAGCAAGCGCGCGAGAATTCACGTCGTGGTCACAAGGTGTCCGATGACATCAAGTATTAGTCTTGGATACTCGCGACGGGCGCTCAGAAACATCACCGAAATTCTTCAGTACACGCATGACACATGGGGTAGCGATCAAGAGGGTCGCTACAAAGACATTCTGGACAACGCCTTCGATCTCATTCAACGAGTTCCAGACATCGGGCATCCCGTTTAAGGTCGCCAGTCGAGCATCCGTGCGTACCACCTCAGACACCACATCATCGAGTACCGACGCGAGCCAGACCGTATCGTCATCCTCCGCATCGTTAGCCCACGACGTGGCCACCGGTAGCTCCGGTCATTGTCATCCGCCTGCGCCCTGGTAGCGATTCACGCCGCGCATCCAGAAGCGATTCGCGCTGGGAAATTTCTGGCCACCACGAGCGGACTCCACGCTTCGCTCTGAGCAGGCTTCAGGTCCGCAACCCTACACGACCTTCTGATG